>DGUF01000245.1:0-7194 GCA_002394525.1 Lachnospiraceae bacterium UBA4317
CTCGTTCACAGAGGACTGTTCATAGCCAACAGTGGAATGAAGATCAATGCTGATCTGAACGGAGCGTACCAGATCCTGAAAAAAGCATTCCCAGTCAAATGGGATAGAGGGTGCGCGTTACACCCGGCTGTAGTAAATGTGGTGTAAGCCGCATTGAACAGTGAAGGAATATATTATATTAAAATATTTGAATGAATATTAACATTATTAATATATTTCATAACGTAAACTCTGGGAAGCATTGGAAACTGCAAAGAAGATGAAATGGGTCGAACTCTCCCACAGCCTGAATAATGACAGTCCCTACTGGGCGGGAATCCCTGAGGGCAGCGTGGAACTGTGCAAGGTGGTCTTTGACTGGGGCAATCCCATGCTGGACTGCCGGATCCATACTTTTAAATTCCCCGGTCAGTTCGGAACCCATATTGATTTCCCCGGTCACTTCGTAAAAGACGGTGCCCTTTCCGAGGAATATGGCATAGAGCATGGAGTTTATCCGCTCTGCGTCGTGGATATCACCGACAAGGTGGCAGAGGATGTCCACTATGCGGTGACCGTGCAGGATATTAAAGACTATGAAGCCAGGTACGGCGCAATCCCGGACGGCGCTTTCGTGGCGCTCAGGACCGACTGGTCCAAGAGGTGGCCGGACATGGATGCCCTTTCGGGCATTGCGGAGGACGGCAGTGAGAATTTCCCCGGGTGGTCCATGGAAGCACTGAAATATATTTATGAGGAGCGCAACGCCGCGGCCAACGGCCATGAGACGCTTGATACCGACGCGTCCGCGGAGGCGGCCAAAGCCGGGGACCTTGCCTGTGAAAGGTATGTCCTTGCAAAGGGCAAGCTCCAGGTGGAAGTCCTCTGCAATCTGGATCAGGTTGCGCCCGCAGGAGCGGTCCTTTTCGCAATCTGGCCCAGGATCGAGGGCGCCACAGGACTTCCCGTCCGCTGCTTTGCCATAACAGAATAAGAACCTGCTTTTTATGGAAAGTACCCCTGATTTTCATTATACAGCGAGCTGATCAGGATATGCCCTGAGGAAAAGGCCGGACAAAAAAACACAGGAAAACACAGGGAAAAAGGACCGGGGAGAGGTCGAAGGCCAGGACCCCGTTGCGTCCGGACGCCGGATTGTTGTAGTATTTATATGGCAGGAGGCCCAAAGCAGTAGTTTTTCCTGCTCACAAATCGTGAAGGCCCTGTCAGATCTATAAGGAAAAAGGAAGTATATCTATGACCATTAAGGAATTTTATGACAAGATCGCAGCTGATAATGAGATGAAGAAGAAAGTCGCTGAACTCGTCAAAGCCGGCAAGAGCCTTGACGATATCATCAAGGAGTTCGGGATCGATGCGACGGCGGAGGATCTCAAGGCTTACGCGGGAACGATCGCGGAAGAGGGAAAGCTTGACAAGACCCAGCTCGACGAAGTCGCCGGCGGGACAACTCCTGTCACAACGATCACAACCGTGGGCGTTGCCGCGGGGGCATATTCTCTGGCAGCCTGCTGACGACCTGTCCGCGGCCGCCTTGGCAGAGGCCTTGCAGAGCTTGGGATTCCTTTTGTAATGCAGGTCCAAAGCGAAAGAAAAGGGGTTCCTGGGGAGTGATCTTCAGGAACTCTTTTTATGAGAAATAAGATGGAGAGAGTATTCGATTTTATCAATCCCTATATTGAAGCGGAGAGAGCCTATATGGCGCAGAAGGACCTGCTGACGGAGGAGGGAGTCGGGTCCGCTCTGGAGATCCTGGGAAAGAGACTTGCCGACCTTGCCAATCCGGTCGTTTCCGAGATCTGCAGGGAGGAGCTGGAAAGGATCGCCCCTGCTTCTGTGCTGGGTCCTTCCTTCGTGAGTCCGGAGCAGAGGGAGGAGGCCCGGGAGGCTGTGGCCGGAAGGCTGAGGGGGCCGGGGGATCCCTTTTTAAAATACGAGGAGCTGGATCGCTGCCGCCAGGCAGTCTGCCGCAACTTCAGGGACTTTATCGACCGCTTTGTATCCAGGGTGGAAGCCGGCAGGGAAGGGATCCGGCGCGGGCTTTTGGAGGGCTGGGACATGGGACGGATCTGCCGCCTGTCCTCCTCGGGAGCTGACTGCCATCTTCACGGCTCGAGCGTCCTGCGGGTGGAGACCGAGGGCGGGGCCTTCTATTACAAACCCCGGGACTGCGGTCCGGATGAGCTGTTTGCCAGGCTGGCAGCCTCTTTTTTTGATGGACAGATGCGGGCGCCCTCTGTCCTGTCCTTTGGCGGGGACTACGGATTTGTCGAGGCGGTCAGAGCCTTTGGCCTGGAGGACGAAAAGGACATCGGGACCAACTTTTACCGCTTTGGCATCCTGCTCTCCCTCTTCCGGAGCCTGGGCAGCAATGACATGCACTTTGAAAACATTGTCGCGTCCGGGGGCTTTCCGGTCTGCATCGATCTGGAAACCCTGATCACGCCCATTCGCAGCCCCTTTGAGGGAACGGACTACCGGGACATGGAAGAGCTCGACCCTGTCATAAAGAGGATTCTTTTTTCCTCCGCCAATACCATGGCTCTGCCCATGCTCCTGCAGGGCAAGGCCCAGATGAGCCCCCTCTATGAGAAATCGGGGGAGTCCCTGCCTGTCTACCGGGGACAGAAACGGACTGTGGTGGGATTTGAAGAAAGACTGGCGGACGGCTTTTCCCGGGGCTATGATATCATCAGGGACAAAAGGGAGGAGATCGCAGGCCTCTTAAATGAGTACAGGGATATGGCCTCCCGCTTTGTGCTTCGCTCGAGCTCCTATTATGCCCTGACCCTGCGGGACCTGCATTCACCGGCATTCCTGGAGGACTCAGCCAGAAGGGAGAGGGAGCTGGACCGGCTCGGGGACAGGCTCAGGGACCTGAAGACGGAAGACGCCGAAGCCCTGGTCAGATGGGAAAGAGAGAGCCTGGAGGAGGGCGATATCCCCTATTTCTCCCTGACAGCCGGCGGCCGCGACCTCTGCGGGGCCCCTCACGCAGACTCCCTGGTCGGAGACTTTTTTGAGATCACGGCCCTGGACCATGCCGGCCTCTGCCTGCAGCAAATGGGAGAAGAGGAAAAGCGCTTTGAAACCGATTACCTGAGGGTCCGCCTCAGGCAGGCGGCAGACCTTACGGAAAATTTTAAGGAAGATCTTTCAGCGGGTTCCGCGACCTCTGCCTCCGCCTTATCCGGGGACACCGGAGAAAAAGCGGATTTCCCGGAAGGCCTTTCCGGAGATTCCGCGGCCTCTGCCCCTGGCTTATCCGGGAACACCGGCGCGAAAGCGGAAGAGGCGCAGAGGCAGATGACCTGTGAAGAAGCCCTTCTGGCTGCCGTCGGCCTGCTGGAAGAGATCAAAGAACTTGAGGTCCGCGTTTCCGACAGGGACTGCGTTTTTCTGAGCTTCGATGAGAACCTGGTCCCTCAGTATTCCCAGGGGATCGGCAAGGGTCTGCAGGGGATGGCCCTGTTTTTTGCAAAATATGCAAAAGTCCTGCCGGACAGGGGGGAGGAAGCGGAAAAGCTGCTGGAAATGAGCAGGTCTGACACCCTGAGACTGATCAGGCGGCTGTCCCGCACGGATCTCTCAAAAGCTGGAAAGGGGACCGCCGGCCTCCTGACGGGGATCGGGGGGCTGTTTATGTCCCCGGCCCTCTGCGGACCGGATCCGGAGGAACCGGGCGCCAGGGAGCCGGATCGGAGAGAGCGGGCTCTGGAAATCCTGCTCTCCATGGCCGCCTCACTGATCCGGGAGGATAGGACGGATCCATACGCAGACCTGACTCTGGCGGCTGACCTCCTGCACGAGGGATTCAACTACCGGATCAAGGGCCTGTTCGGGATCAGGCAGAACATGGAGCTGTTCGGGCATCTTTTGTGTCTTCCCTTGGATTTCTTTATGCAGAGGAGTCCGGCCGAGCTCATCGGGAGGCTTTCTCTGACCTCCTCCGTCACCCAGGCTCTGTTTGACAAGATCGTGCCCGCGGCGGTTCAGATGGTCATGGCCGTCCTGTATTTTCTGGTCATGTTCAGGGCCAATCCCGTCCTCGCCCTTCTTGTGACCGCCCTGGTCCTGATCAATATCCTGGTCAACCGGGCCGCATCCGCATTCACAGTCCGCTTTATGCAGCAGAGAATGAACGCATCCATGCAGATGGACGCCGTCATGGTCTCCGGGATCGATATGGTCGAGACAATCAAGACATCGGGAGTCGCGGGAGGATACTTTTCCAGATGGGCCTCCTGGCAGGCGGCCGTCAATTCGGGCAAGACCCGGGAAAACATGACCCTTTCCCTGCTGACAGGCTTTTCCCTCTTTATCCAGGACCTGACGGCAGCTCTCGTTCTGATGATCTGCGCCCTCCTGATCATGAGGGGAAATTTGACGATCGGTATACTCCTGGCCTTTCAGATCCTGGTCGTCAAATTTGCCGAGCCCGCTAGGAATATCGCCGATAACTTAAAGACGGCAAGAGAGCTCACGACCTCCGTCAGCAAGATCCAGGATGTCAGGCGCTATGAGCCGGAGGCGGTCTTTTTGAGACCACAGGACGCCGGGGAAGAGCGGCAGGACCTCCTGACCGGGGACATAGAGATCAGAAATATGACCTTCGGTTATTCAAGGGCCGTCCCGCCCCTGTTCGAGGGCCTGAGTCTCTCCATCAAAAAGGGGGAGAGCATTGCTATTGTCGGGAGCTCTGGAAGCGGCAAATCCTCCATGGCAAAGCTCCTGGCGGGCCTTGTGCAGCCCTGGGAGGGACAGATCCTCTATGACGGGAAGCCGCTCAGCAGGATCGACGCGGATGGTTTCCACGCCGGCCTTTCCATGGTCAGCCAGGACAGCGCCATTTTTCATGACAGCGTCCGCAACAATATATGCATGTGGGACCGGACGGTCAAGGGAAGCGACATCGCGGCAGCGGCGTAAGAGGCCGCCATTCATCCGGATATTCTCAACATGTCGGGGGGCTATGACCGCATCCTGGCCTCAGGGGGGAGCGATCTCTCCGGCGGACAGAGACAGAGGATCGCGATCGCCCGCGCCCTGTCCGCCAATCCGCAGATCCTGATTCTGGATGAGGCGACGAGCGCCCTGGATGCCATGACGGAACACCAGGTCATGGAAGCCATAAGACAGAGGGAGCTGACGACGATCATTGTGGCCCACAGACTGTCCACCGTCAGACAATGTGACAGGATCCTTGTCTTTGACCGGGGCCGGGTCGTTGAGACGGGAACCCATGAGGAACTGATCGCGAAAAAAGGAAAATACTACGAGCTTGTTTCGATGGTTTAAACGCTGCCGCTCTGACGGGCGGCATGGCCGGAAAAAATAATGGAAGACAGGATTAGTACAAGAAAGAAAAACGACGAGGAGCGCCTGGCGAATGCCTACACGGCTTTTAACGATTCCTTCAGCAAACCGGACAAGGAGATCACCTTTAAAAGCGACGATACCAGGCTGGACCGGTCGATCGCGCTCAAGGCGATCTGCGGTCATCTGAGGATCGATGCTCCCGACTTTGATCCCTACAGCGCGAACGGGGAAAGCTATATGGCAGAGGTCCTCAGGAAAAACGGAGTCATGCAAAGACCCTGCAGGCTGCCCCGGGGCTGGTACAGGAACGCGGTCGGCGCCTATCTGTGCACCCTTGAAAGCGGCAGGATCACTGCCGCCCTGCCTGACAGGCTGGGATACTATTACTACATGGACCCGGCGAGCGGGGACAGGGTGGTGATCAGCAGAAGGAATGAGAGCCGGATCAGCGGCGAGGCGTTTATGTACTACAGGCCCCTGCCGCAGAAAAAGCTGGCTGCCCTTGATCTGTTCAGGTTCATGATGGGGACCATCAATCAGGGAGATATCGTGCTTGCGGTCCTGTCCGCGCCATGCCGCTGGGCATGTACACCATCGTCAGTGACGGCACGGGGACCCTGTCGGGCGGGCAGAAGCAGAGGCTTCTGATCGCGCGCGCCATAGCCCAGAAGCCCTCCCTGCTGATCCTGGACGAAGCGACCAGCGCCCTCGACAATGTGACCCAGAAAAAGGTCACGGATGCCCTGGCCGCCCTTCACTGTACCAGGATCGTCATTGCCCACAGGCTGTCGACGATCAGGGACTGTGACCGGATCGTGGTCCTGGAAAAGGGGACGATCGCCGAGGAGGGGAGCTATGAGGAGCTGATGGAGAAAAACGGGAGATTTGCTCAACTTATGAGATATCAGCTGATGGATTGATAAAGGAGGTTTGAAATGGCAGTTTATACAGTTGAGAAAACCTATCACACAAAAGGAAATATGGGGATGATCGACGTGACGGGGGATTTTCAGGACGCCGTCACGCGGGCCTGCGCCGAAAAGAAGATCAGGAGCGGGATCATCACCGGCTTTACCACGGGCGGGGTCGCGGCGCTGACGACGCTGGAGTTTGAGCCCGGCCTGGTCCGCCATGACGTGCGGGAGGCCTTCCAGGGGATCGCGCCCTACCGGGACGAGCGGGGGAATGTCATCCACTACCGCCACCACGACACCTGGCATGACGACAACGGATCCTCCCATATCCATTCCCTGATCCTGTCCCCCTTTATCACGATCCCCTTTGTAAATGGAAAGATCACGATCGGGCCCTGGCAGAATCTGACCCTGGTCGAGTGTGACACCCGGGACAGGGTGAGGGATATCGTTTTTCAGGTGATGGGAGAATAAGGGTGCCTGTGCCGCGGGACGACCAAAATGACACAGAAAAACCGGAGAGGGATCCCTCTCCGGTTTTTCTGATGCTGCCGGTCTGCCCTGCAGGAACATCCCAGAAGGATCATTCCAGGGGGGCCGGCGGGGCAGTGGACTTTATGATCTCATTGAAGGGCACGGCCTTTTTGCAGTGGGGGCAGTGCATCTCTCCGGTGATCTGGTGCTGGGCGAGCTCTGTTCCGCAGACTGTGTGGTAAAAGTGCTCGTCCATGGTCAACCCGCTGCCGCCTGAGGCTGTGCCGGTCAGTTCGTCAGGGAGTACGCCGGTTTTTTTAATATCACTCATATCCTGCTCCTCCTATTTCTTTTCTATAATATTATTGTGATCGCAAGGTAAAAAGTTACATGACCGCGCTTTGGCGGGGCGGGTTTTCCTTTCTTGCGCCGTTACAGTACACGCCCCCTCGAAGGGCGTGTACATGTAACGCTGCGTTCAGCGATT
>DGUF01000245.1:7344-7662 GCA_002394525.1 Lachnospiraceae bacterium UBA4317
TTTCAGGTGGGTCTGAACTGTAACTGTTTCGGACTTATTATAACATTAAATCGGTCACAGAAATATCACAAGAAGCGAAGAATTATGTTACAATATAAAGGATTTTTTGGATTACAGAGATTTCAGAGGCGGGGATCCGGGCAGGAAGGGCTCCGCCGGTCCCCTGAAAAGAGGAGAGGAGGCAGATATGGCGGATCTGTACGATATGCTGCAGGAGATCACGGATTATTCCCATGAAGAAAAGCTGGACCTGATCAGGGAATCCTACACGGCCCTTCTTCCTGCCTTCAGGGAAATCGACAGAGAGACCCAGGGCCT
>DGUF01000125.1 GCA_002394525.1 Lachnospiraceae bacterium UBA4317
CCAAGCTGGCCGGCATCCGCGGCGAAGTCAAGGACATCGCCTGGGGCAGCCAGATCCGGTCCTACGTCCTCCAGCCCTACACCCTGGTCAAGGACACCCGGACCCAGGAGGAGACTTCCAACACCAGCGCCGTCCTCGACGGCGACATCGACCGCTTCATCACCGCCTACCTGCGCATGGGCGCCAACAAGGCCGGCCGGAGCGAAGAAATGTAAAAACAAACTGAGCCGTCCTGGAAGCTTCAGGTCGGAAATTTTCGTAAATGACACTCTGACAGGGCGGGGACTGCCTGACAGGCTCCCGACCATGACAGCATCCTGTGAGACAGCCGGAACATATTAAAGAAGACGGGTTTTTGAACTATGGGATCACTTCCTCCAACAGAAAAGCTTTTTGACAACAATGCGTACGCGACGGAATTCGAGGCGGTCGTCCACTCCGCTCTCTGTACAGAGCAAAAGGGCGGAAAGGAGACCTGGGAACTGATCCTGGACCGGACCCTCTTCTTTCCCGAGGAGGGCGGACAGACCCCCGACACCGGCGAGATCAACGGCTTTCCGGTCACCGATGTACAGTTGGACGGCAATGTGATCCGTCACTATGTCAGCGTCCCCGCCGGAAAACCTGATGGGGCGGGAGATTCCGGCAGGGCAGGAGCGCATTCCGCTCCCGGACCCTCGGAGCCTGCAGAACAGCCCCCTCAAAAATACCGCCAGGGCTGCCTGGACCCGACCCTGCCTTCGCGGAATGCCATGAATGCCCGCTCCGGGGCCTCCGGACTTTCAGACCGGGACAGCCGGGCCGCCTTTGCCCCCGGACAGACCGTCCAGGGCCACATTGACTTCGCCCACCGCTTTTCCAACATGCAGAACCACTCCGGTGAGCACATCCTCTCCGGCCTGGTTCACGGGCGCTTCGGCTACGACAACGTCGGCTTCCACCTCAGCGACAACACCGTCACCCTGGACTTCAACGGCCCCCTGACGGACGACGACCTGGCCTGGCTGGAACAGACCGCCAACCGCGTCGTCTGGGACAACAAGGAGATCCGCGCCTGGTACCCGGACCCTGAAACCCTCGAAAAAACACCCTACCGCAGCAAAAAGGAGATCGACGGCCCCCTGCGCCTGGTCGAGATCCCCGGCGTGGACGTCTGCGCCTGCTGCGCCCCCCACGTCAGGCGGACCGGGGAGATCGGCCTCATCAAGATCATCCGGACCCTACGCGAGAGAGGCGGCATCCGCCTCACCATCCTCTGCGGATCCCGTGCCCTGGACTACATCCAGACCCTGCAGAAGGCCGCCGAGGACGTCTCCCACCTGACCAACATGCCCCGCGAAGACATCGCCGCCGGCGTCTCCCGCATCCTCGAGGACAACGACAGACTCCGCCAGCGGGAGGCACAGCTCGAGGCCCAGGTCACGGAGATCCTGGCCGGCAGCATCCCTCCCGACCAGGAAAACGTCTTCCTCTTCGCGGACGGCATCGGCAACCTGGCCCAGCGCAGACTCGTCAACGACCTCTGTGCCTCCCACCCCGGCTACTGCGGCGTCTTCGTCGGCAGTGACGCCGACGGCTACCGCTACATCATCGGCGCCGGAGAAGACGCCGCGGCCGGCACAAAGGACGCCCGCGTCCTCAACGCCTTCCTCCACAGCGCCTGCGGCGCCCGCGGAGGCGGCAAACCCGCCATGGTCCAGGGCTCCGTCCACGCTGACGCCGCCGCCATCCGCCTCTCCCTCACCAGAGCCCTCGGCGCCCCCGAAGAGGAGAAATGAGTCATTGGGTGAGTCATTGGGGACGTTACAGTCTGACTCATTTTTCAACACTTCCGGCGAAGCATTGAGTCGGGGGACGTACCAGCTGACTCAACTCAGACAAGGAGGTACAAAATGTCAGGTGCAATATTCTATCTCATCATACTTGTCTTCGTCCTGGTCCGCTTCATGAACATGGGCAAGGGAAAGGGATCCGGAAAAGGAAAAGGAACAGGAAAAGGAAGCGGAACACGGAGCTCAGACAGGACTGCAAACAGGCCGGGCTCTGCTTCTGCCGGAAAAACCTTCGAAAAATATCTGGGAAACAGACCCCTTGCCTCGGACGGCCACCGCATGTCCAAAGAAGATGATATCTCCTGCCGCCGCTTCGGCCATCAGCACGAGGAATTTGACACGCCCCGCTTCATCCCCCACGACGAGCCCGAGGAGGGTTATATCATCCTCAACGGCGTCAAGATGAAGAGGACCGAGGCAGACCGCTACGAAAACAGGATCTGACGCGGACCAGAGGACGTTTGAGCCTGACTCATGCAGCCCCGCAGAAGAAATAAAAAGAGACCGCGGAGACAATCAATCTCCGCGGCTCTTTTTTTGTGCAAGTGATATTTTTTGTGCAAGTGAAATTACGATTTTGTGAACTGCGTTTTTAAAACGCAGGTTTTACCCGGGTAAAGGCGGGTTGGCCGAAAACGTCCCCTGGCTCACCAGACCAGGATGCGGTCCCCGGGTGCCAGGTACATGGGATCGCCCTCTTTTACGCCGAAGGCCTCGTTGAATTCATCGAACTGGCGGACGGCCGCGTTGGTTCGGATGTAATGCAGGGGATGGGTATCCTGTGTGAGGCAGTAGTATTCAAATTCGCGGGTGTTGAGCCTGCGCCATACCTTTGCAAAGGAAGTGAAGAAGTCTTTGTAGTCAAAGTTTTCTTTTGTCTTTGCGATCTCCAGCATGACCTTCAGGCCGGCCAGGTCTGCAATTGCCTCTGTCTGGATCCTGGAGCCGTAGATCTGCTGCCCCTCCCAGGCGTTCATGCTGTCATAGTAGGCGATCAGGCGGTCGGTGCGGGCCTGGAAGGCCTTGTAGTCCTCGTCGGTCCACCAGTTGTTGTAGTTGCCGTCCTTATCGTAACGGGCCCCGCTCGAGTCGAAGGCGTGGCTGATCTCATGTCCGATCACGGCACCGATGCCGCCCAGCAGGGCACTGTCCGTGATCCCTTCATAGTAGATGGGATCGCCGAGTATTCCGAGAATGATATTGATGGAATTTTCAGTCGGGTTGTAATAGGCATTTGTCTCCAGAATATCGAACTTCCAGATGTCCCGGTCGACGGTTCCGTTGGTATGGGAACAGTTCTCCTCCTTATTGAAGCGGATGATCTCCTTCCGGCAGTCTATGTAGGAGAGGCCCTTGAGGTTCAGTCTGCTGTAGTCCAGCCATTTGTCGGGATACACGGCATTGATCCGGAGGGTATCCAGCTTTTCTATGGCCCTGGCCCGGGTCTCCTCGGAGAGCCAGTCCTCTCCCTCCAGCATGGTTCTGTAGGAATCGACCACCTGGCGGCAGATCGAAGTGATCTGTTCCTTCTGCTTTGTCGCGTCGTAGCGCTCCAGGTAAGCCCGGTCCATGGGGGTGTAGAGAGCCCCTCTCACGATATTAAAGGCGGTTTTTTCATCGGACTGCCTGCCTTCGGAACCCTGCTCTATGTTACCCGCCTTTACAGCCACGTCATAGGCACGGCTGTCCAGTGAGTCGGCCAGGCTCGTCACATAGCCCTGGATCATGTAGGCCTTGAAGGCCTCCAAGTTTTCGGCGGTATAAAGTTCATTCAGGCGCTCGATAATGGCAGGTTCAGGAACGAGAAACTTTTCAGCGGCCCCGTATCCGTCCGCTTCGATCAGGCGGGTCAGGGGGAAGGCGGGAGAGAGCTTGTCCAGTTCGCCCGGAGTATAGATATTGTTGATCTTATCCAGGTGGTCCGGGCTCATCCACTCCTCATTGGTCATGGATACTTCGGCGAGCTTACCCTCCAGATCGATGACGGTCCTGAACATCTCCTCCGCCTCCTGTTCTGTGTATCCCAGACGGGGGAGGAGGGCTTTTGTCTTATAAAGGCCGGCTTCATAGGCCCGGTCGCCCATCTCTGTCCGCTTCTTGTATTCGGCGGAATCATCCAGGATATAGCTCTCCGTATAGACAGAGGTGATGTAGCGGTTGGAATCATTGAAATCTGTCGAATTGGAGATGCTGGCAATGACAGGAACAAAAGGATCGCGCTCCGGATCGCAGATAAAGTCGGAGAGCTCTTCCATACTGTCGATTTCCTGTATGTCCTTAACGGTCGGGAGCAGGGGCTCGATCCCCGCAGCGTTTCTGGAGTCCCAGTCCAGAATGGCCCGGTAGTAGCTCTGTACCAGCTCTGCGTCGTGCCCGGTCAGAGAGTCGTCGGTGAGGACAGCCTGAGCCTTCTTTTCGATCTCATCCGCGACTTCCGCAAAAGAGGAGTAGCTGCGGTAGCCTGCGGGAAGGTCCGTCTTCAGCAGCCAGTCATGATTGACGTAAAGGTGAAAATCCTCGCGGGGAGAAAGCTTCATATCCGCAGTGATATTGGCCTTGAGGTCGGAATCGATCCAGGGGCTGCCGCCGGCGGCAGAAGGACTGGCGGCCTCTTCGGCAGCCGCATCGCCGGTCGAAGCGGGAGCAGCTGTTTCCTCAGCGGCTGTGGCGCCGGTCGAAGCAGGTTCCGCGGCCTCAGTACGGTTTGTGCCCGGCCCGATCAGAAGAGAAAGGGCAAGGGCTGATAAAAGAACATAGTAGCAGATTTTACTTACCATACTTACCTCCATTTACTCCATTAAAAGATGTTGAGGTCAAAAGGTGGTTAAGTGAACACCGTCTCGTCAAGCTGCACAAACGCCTTGGGCACGCTCTCGCTCTACCCTCGCTGGC
>DGUF01000230.1 GCA_002394525.1 Lachnospiraceae bacterium UBA4317
TCTCACAGCAGATCGAATCGCTGTACTCCTCCATCAGCTTCTGCGGGGTGTAGAGGGCGGACAGGCTGTAGTGCTCTTCCACATAGACCTCCACTCTCCGGCCCTGGAAAAGCTGGTCAGCCATCTCCTGCTGCATGCGGAAGATCCTGTCCTTGTGGATCAGGTGGTCCGACCGCAGGCAGACCTTGAGTCTGGTCCGCTCCCGGTTGGCGGCCAGACGTTCCACCTGTGTATCTTCAAAATAATCCCTCAGGTCCTTCCGGACCCTGAGGTTGGGAAAAACATCAAAAAAAGCTTTGGACATATAGGTTCCCTGTCCTCCAACGTAAGATCAGCTCTTCCAGTTGTCGAGTTCCTCCCTGAGCGCGTCGAGGAGGTCCTCCTCTCTCATTTTGCG
This sequence comes from Lachnospiraceae bacterium UBA4317, assembly GCA_002394525.1. Next base: position 398 of record DGUF01000230.1, read on the forward strand.
GACGATCTCGCCGCGGCGGATCAGCAGGCCCTCTCCGTTTCCGCCGGCGATGCCCAGGTCCGCCTCCCTGGCCTCGCCGGGACCGTTGACCGCGCAGCCCATGACGGCGACCCGGATGTTCAGGTCATAGCCCTGGACCATGGTCTCCACCTGATTGGCCAGGCCCACCAGGTCGATCTTTGTCCGGCCGCAGGTGGGACAGGACACGACGTCGATCCCGCCTTTTCGGAGGCCCAGCGTGCGCAGGATAGTCCGGGCGGATTTGATCTCCTCCACGGGGTCGCCGGTCAGGGAGACGCGGATGGTATCCCCGATTCCCTGATAGAGGATGATGCCCAGGCCCACGGAGGACTTGATATTGCCGCTGTAGAGGGTCCCGGCCTCCGTGATCCCGACGTGGAGGGGATAACTGGTCTTCTGTGCCAGCAGCTCGTGGGCCCGGGCGCAGATCAGGACATCGGAGGACTTGATGCTGATGACCAGGTTGTCATAGCCGCAGTCCTCGATCATGCGGACCTTGTCCAGGGCGCTCTCCACCAGGCCCTCGGGCGTCACGCCGCCGTATTTTGCCAGGATATCCTTTTCCAGAGACCCGCTGTTGACGCCGACCCGGATGGGGATCTCCCTCTCTCTGGCGCAGCTCACGACGGCCTCGATCCTGTCACGGCCCCCGATGTTGCCGGGGTTGATCCGGATCTTGTCCGCCCCGTTCTCCATGGCCTGGATGGCCATTTTATAATCAAAATGAATGTCGGCGACAAGAGGGATATGGATCCTCTTTTTGATCTCTCCGATCGCCCGGGCAGCTTCGGCCGTCGGGCAGGTGCAGCGGATGATCTCGCACCCCGCCTCCTCCAGACGCAGGATCTGGGCGCAGGTCGCCTCCACATCCTCGGTCGGGGTATTGGTCATGGACTGGATCAGGATGGGATTCCCCCCGCCGATCAGGCGGTCGCCAATCCGGATCACTTTTGTATGGTCACGGTATGTCATTTGAGCACCTCTCATCGCATAAACTTGGAAATATCATTGAAGAGGACCAGGATCATCACGAACATGAGGACGGCGAAGCCGGCCAGGTGGACCATGCCCTCTTTTTCCGACGGGATGGGTTTGCCGCGGACGGCTTCGAGCAGCAGAAAGACCAGTCTGCCTCCGTCCAGGGCGGGCAGGGGCAGGAGGTTGATCACGCCCAGGTTGACCGTCAGCAGGGTCGCCAGGCTCAGGAAGGTCAGGATGACGGCTGCGGGACCGTAGGGGGCCGCCTCGGTGTAGGTGTCATCCACGACCTTGACGACGCCCACGGGGCCGGAGATGTCGTCCTTGGAAAAATGTCCACGGAAGATCAGGCCCAGGGATTTGTAGGTGGCCTTGAGCCAGTAGGCCGTCTCGTAAAAGCCGTACTGGAAGACCTGGACGGGATTGCATTTCATCTGCTCTCCCGCCCCGCGGATCCCGATGTAGTAGCGCTTGTCCTCCTCGTCCAGGCGGGGAACCAGGTCCACGGTCTTTTTTTCCCCGTCTCTCTCATAGCTGATGCGGAGGGGTTCCCCGTAGTTCATCATGGAGACCAGGGTCACCTCCCGGTAGATATGGATGTTTTCGCCGTTGATCCTGGTAATGCGGTCTCCGGCCTGGAGTCCTGCCTCCTCTGCGGCGGAATCCGGGATCACCTCCCGGATCACGGGCAGGTCCGTCCCGACAAAGGCGACCAGGATCAGGGAGAAGACAAAGCCCAGGATAAAATTGGCCATGGGCCCTGCAGCCACGGCGGCGATCCTGGCTCCGACCGGAGCATTGGGAAAGGAGTGCTCATCCAGCTTACAGCCGTCCTCCTCCTCGAATCCATCGAGTCCGTCAAACATGCAGGCCCCTCCGATGGGCAGGAGCCTGATGCAGAAGGTCGTCTCCTTACCCTCTTTTTTGTAGAGGACCGGCCCCATGCCGATGTCGAACTCCCGGACCCGGATCCCGTTCCTGCGGGCAACGGCAAAATGACCGAATTCATGCGAGATGACGATCACGCTGAATATGATTAAGAAGATAATAATACTGATGATCATTTTTGTGTCCTTCCCGGCAGTACATCACAGCCTGCCCAGCAGAAGAAAGGAGAGATAATAGATCATGGGCGCGGTAAAGATCACGCTGTCAAAGCGGTCCATGATCCCTCCATGGCCTGGGATCAGGTTTCCATAATCCTTGATGCCGTGATTGCGCTTGATCGCCGAGGCGGCCAGGTCCCCGGTCTGTCCCAGGATGCTCCCGCAGATGCCGATGATCAGAAAGACTACCATCAGGTTGTCCCCTTGTCCGGTCTTCATGAGCAGAAAGGCGATCAGGCAGCTGACCGCGGCAGAGCCCGCGACTCCGCCGATGGCGCCCTCGATGGTCTTTTTGGGGCTCAGGACAGGCGCCAGCTTGTGGCGGCCGATGGCCATGCCGACAGCCAGGGCGCAGACGTCACTGACCGAGGAGCAGACAAAGATCAGCAGGTAGAGGAAAAATCCATGCGCGAGGTTTCTGGTCCTGCAGACAAAGGAAAGCATGACCGGCACATAGAAAAAGGCCGTGACCGCCCCGGTCGCCGAGGAGGATTTCCTCCGCGGAAAGGTATAAACGTAGACGCCCATGGTCAGGAGAAAGTCCGCCGCGAGCAGGATGATGGTCCAGAAATCGGAGGCGCTGATCATGGCCGGTGTGTTGACAAGCCCGTATCTCCACTCGATCACCATCAGCCCCGCGTAGTAGACGACTGTGAGAAGGAGGCCCGGAACAGCGATCAGGTCCGGTCCCCTGCCTCTTTTTTCCGCAGGCCTTTTCTTTTTGGAGGAAGGCCCCGGGCAGAGCACGGCCGTCAGCTCCAGATAACCGATGATGCTGCAGAGCATGACCGCAATGCAGAGCGGGTAGGACCCGGCAAAGCCCAGAAGGATGATAGCGGCGGCAATGATCAGGCCGCTGATGATTCTTTGTCTCATGTAGATTCCTCATTTCGTCACTGTCCGCGTCCCCCAAAAGGGCCGCGGGCATATACACAGCCGCCGGTCCCGGAGCATTTCGCGGCGGGCTTTAGCGGCGGCAGTGTCCCTCTATTATTCCGTGAGGCCGCCGTAGCGCCGCTCTCTGTGATTGTAGGCATCGATCGCCTTTTCCAGCTCCGCCCGGTCAAAATCGGGCCAGGCCTTGTCCGTGAAATAAAACTCGGAATAGGCCAGCTGCCAGAGCAGGAAATTGGAGATCCGCTGCTCCCCGCATGTCCGGATCAGGAGGTCGGGATCGGGGATCCCCGCCGTATCCAGGCAGTCGCCGAGGACCGTCTCGTCGATCTTGTCGGGATCCGACAAAAGGCCTCTGCGGGCGGCGCGCCGCATGGCGCGGACGATCTCATCGCGGCCCCCGTAATTGATGGCGATCTGAAAGCCGATCCCGGTGTTGGCAGCCGTACCCTCCTCGAGGTCGGCGATCGCCTGCTGCAGGTCCTCGGCCAGCATGCTCTTGTCCCCGATCACACGCACGCGGACATTGTTTTTGGTACACTTGGCCAGACTGCTCTTCATGTACCTCCGGAGCAGGTTCATCAGGGTCTTGACCTCGGCCGCGGGCCGGGACCAGTTCTCGGTTGAAAAGGCATAGACCGTCAGATAGCGGATGCCCAGATCATCGGCGTCCTCCAGGATCTGTTCGACGACCTTGGCCCCCTGGGAATGGCCATAGGTGCGGGGCATGCCCCGCTTTCTGGCCCACCGTCCGTTGCCGTCCATAATGATCGCTACGTGGGTGGGGATCCTGATCTCCTGACCGGCATTGGCGTCATTCATTTTACTCATCAATCTTCCTCCAGAAAAGAAAGCAGGAATAAGGCCCTGCGAACAGGGACCTTTCAACTAAGGTTTTTGCGCTGAAACACACGCAAAAACGCTTTGAATTCGAAGTGGTCTGCACTCCGGTTTTCGTCCTGTCCCTGTCCAGTCCCCGGAGTCTGCCGCGGACCGGGGAAACAGACATAACGAACAAATACCCGCAGCAGGTGCCCCGGCGTCCTGCAAACGGACGTAGGGGACACCTCCTGCGGGTCCGGACATTTCCATGTTACAGTCTCATTCAGCGGCCCACCCGCCGTCACTGATGGACAGGCTGCGTCAGACAGTCATGATCTCCTTGGTCTTTTCTTCGATCGCCTTGTCGATCTTCTTGACAAATTTATCCGTCACCTTGCCCAGCTCATCCTGAAGCTCGGAGACCACGTCCTCGGAGACATCCTCGCTCTTTTTGAGCTTTTTGAAGGCCTCGTTGCCGTCGCGGCGGATATTGCGGAGCGCGACCTTGGCGTCCTCTCCCATCTTCTTGACATCCTTGGAGAGCTGCTTGCGGCGCTCACCGGTCAGCTCCGGAAAGACCAGGCGGATGGAAGCTCCGTCCGTGGAGGGATTGATCCCGATGTCAGAGGCAGCGATGGCGCGGCTGATCTCCTTGACCATCTTCTTCTCCCAGGGAGAGATCTGGATGATCCTGGCCTCCGGGACAGAGACATTGGCCAGCTGCTGGATCGGTGTCGGGGAACCGTAATAATCCACCCGGATCTTGTCCAGTACGTGCGGGTTGGCACGTCCCGCGCGGACGGCCTGAAGGTCAGTCTCCAGATGAGACAAGGTCTTTTCCATCTTCTGTTCGTAAGGCGTGACTCTCTCGCTGCTCATGATCATAACCCCTTTCTGACATTTGCCCGGCTGCGGGCACCCTGCCCGCGCCTCCTGTTTTTTTCATTTCTGTTATAAACGAATTTAATGATTGTGGTCTGTCACCTTACGCGCCCTGATCCCGCGGGGATCCATGAGGCTGTAAAAGGCAGTTTCGAAATTCGTTTATCATATATTCTGATAAGAACGTCAGCCATCAGGCTGTGATGGTCGTTCCTTCAAAATCGCCGATTGCCGCGCGCACGATGCTCTGGTCACCCTGAAGGGCGAACACACGCATCTCCATCCCGTTCTCCTTTGCCAGGACGGAGGAAGTCATGTCCACTGCCTGGAGGTTGCGCTCCACGACCTCCTCATAGGTCAGGCGGTCGAAGCGCTTCGCGTCGGGATTCTTGGCCGGGTCGCTGTCATAGACGCCGTCCACATTTTTGGCCATGAGGATCATATCGGCATCCACCTCGACGGCGCGCAGAACGATCCCTGTATCCGTGGAGAAATAGGGATGGCCGGTCCCTCCTGCAAAGAACACGATGATCCCGTCTTCAAAGCACTCCACAGCCCTGTCCTTGGAGAACAGCTCCGTGAAGGCCCCGCAGACAAAGGGGGTCATCACC
>DGUF01000131.1 GCA_002394525.1 Lachnospiraceae bacterium UBA4317
ATTAATATTTTTCTTTACTATATCTCATAGTGTTTTCCGTTCTTTTTTATGCGCCCCGGACTGTCCGGAAGGCACAGCAGGTTTTTTGCTTCTGCGCCCCGCTTGAAGGTCCATCATCCGATCCCCAAAAGCCCGCAAAGGCAGGAATAGCTGAGGTCATAGATGGACTGATAGAGATAGTCCACCCCCGCCTCCTCCATGGCTGTCCTCTGCTTGTCGGTGACCGATGTATAGGGGAAGATCCCGAACATAAAGGGGAAAAAGATGTAGATGAATTTCTGTATATCGCCCTGATCCATCTCCGGACAGAATTTTTCCAGAAGCTGTCTCACAAGCTCCATGGAGCGCCCGTAGGAAGCCTTGAAGGAGGTGAGCATCTCCTGCCGGCTGTTGGCCTCCATATCATAGTTGTTCATAGCCAGGAGCTTGAGCAGCTGGTCGCGCGCGGTAAGTGACCTTGCGATCTGGTCTGCCAGCTCTTTTTTCGGCAGGCTCTCATTCTTTTCCAGAATGGAGGCCAGATCTTCGTTCCACAGGTCGTATTCCTTTTTGTAGATAGCGAGGAAGATCTCCTCCTTCGTCTGAAAATAATTATAGATCGTCGGTCTTGAAAAAGATGTGACCTTCCCGATCTCCTTGAGTGTGATCTCCTTGAAGCTCATGGTCTGATACAGCTGTTCACACGCGTTTATGATCTCCTCCCGCCTACGGGCGATCAGTTCGGGTGTTCCCTTAATCATGAATAATACCTCCGGTCCTGTTTTTTATTTGATGGATACATTATATGTCCAATTTTGACATCGTGTCAACTCAGACGGGGGATTTCTCACTAAAAACAGAATCCGGGGTTACAGGTCAGGGTGTGTCGGGGGGGTGTGACAAGGTGTGTCAAGGGGACAGGCACTCTGTCACAGTACTGTGACAGAGTGCCTGTCCCCTTGACACACCGAGTGCCTGTCCCCTTGTCACACCGTCCCCTTGTCACACCGTCCCCTTGTCACACCGTCTCCTTGTCACACCATCCCCTTGTCACACGTGTCCCCTTGTCACACGTGTCCCCTTGTCATACAGAGTGAAAATGACTGAAACGGCACATTAGCGTCCATCATAATAGGCAGAGATCCTCCTGTAGATCCTGGAAAAGTCTATACTGCACTCTCCCCCTGAAATACCGATGGGGATGGTGTCCTCAAACCCGTATTTTCGCGGATAGTAGTCTTCCTTTTCCAGATCATAGACCAGGATCATCGGTTTGTCCGGGTCGACGATCCAGTATTCCCTGACCCCTGCCTGCGCGTACTTGTGCAGTTTAAGGAGCATGTCCTTGCCCCGCGTGGAGGGCGACAGGATCTCCAGAGTCAGATCAGGTGCCCCCTCAAAGGCCCGGGCAGTGATGTCATATTTTCTGCAGACGATGAGCAGATCCGGCTGGACCATGGTCCTGTTGTCCATATCCAGGCGTACATCGCAGGGGGAAAGGTAGACCTCGCACTCTCCCTCATGCCGGTCCATGCACTCGCGAAAGAGAATATACAGCTCTCCCAGGATCTTCTGATGAATGATGCGGGGAGCTCCCATATCATAAAAAACTCCGTCGATCAGTTCTACCCGTTTGTCATCCGGCAGGGCATAGTAATCCTCGACCGTATAACCATCTTTTTTTTCATAGTAATACCGAGCAGGCGCCTCTGCCGCCAGGTCCCGCAGCGGGTCTTCGCCGCCGTATTCGTATCCATATCTTCTGTGATGTACCCCTACATCCCGTCGGTTCCTCTTCTCCGGCCCCGCCTTCTGCCCGGCCGGCAGCTCTCCCTGGCCGGAGGCCGGCTCCGGCTCTACATAGAGGGCTCTCTCGATCGCCTCGATCGTGGACCTTCTGGGGTTCTTTGTCGCGCCGCTGAAGATCTTCTGCACCGTGCTCAGCGGAACACATGAGGAGGCCGCGATCATCTCCGCGGTAAATCTGAGTTCCTCTTTTCTTCTTTTCAGTTCCTCGATCGTCATCATCCTTTTCCTCCGATTCCTCCGATTCCTTCAGCCCTGCGGCCCCGGCATCCTTCTCCTGCCAGGCCTCCATTTACCGGCAATCAGTGTGGTTTTCAGTATTTTCATAGCAATATAATATCATCGGTTTTCCATATTGTCAATTAGATTTCCTTTTATTTTCCATTTAATAGTGGTTGCAGAGAATCAATTTATCCATATTATTGCCATTTACCATTATTTACCATTTCGAAAACAAATGAGGCAAGACGGGATATACCAGCTGACTCATTCATTCGCAAAAAGAGTTACCTGTTACGTCCTCCGGCTCAGGCATCCCTCGGCTGGCAATTGCACAATCCACCTGAATGGAGTATTATAATAGACAGTATTTCGCGCTGCCCGCGAGGGGCAGGCGTATTCATGAAGAGTTATGGATACGGTATCACTGAGAAGACAGCCGGGCCGGTCTGACTTTTTAAATCGAGACCCCGGATCAGTACCGCGGCGCGGCCTGTCAGTCAACGCACATTGAATATGTGGACAAGGAGAAATCATGGACAGACAAAACCTGACCCTTCTCACCGACCTGTACGAGCTGACAATGATGCAGGGTTATTTCAAGAACAAGGAGGAGAACCGCACGGTCATCTTCGACGCCTTCTACCGCACCAATCCCTTCGGGGGCGGCTATGCGATCATGTGCGGCGTCGAGCAGCTGGTCCGGTATGTGAAGGATCTTCATTTTTCCAGTCAGGACATCGAGTATCTGCGGAGCCTCGGGATTTTTGACGCCGACTTTCTGGATTATCTGGCGGACTTCAAATTCACCGGCGATATCTATGCCATCCCCGAGGGGACCCTCATGTTCCCCCGCGAGCCCATGGTCAAGGTCATCGCTCCGATCGCCCAGGCCCAGCTGATGGAGACGGCCATCCTCAATATCATCAACCACCAGAGTCTGATCGCCGCCAAGGCGGCCAGGATCTGCTACGCGGCGCGCGGGGACGGCGTCATGGAGTTCGGTCTGCGCCGGGCCCAGGGCCCCGACGCGGGCACCTACGGCGCCCGTGCGGCCGTGATCGCAGGCTGTGTCGGCACCTCCAACGTCCTGTGCGGCGAACTCTTTGATGTCCCGGTCAAGGGCACCCACGCCCACAGCTGGATCATGAGCTTCCCGGATGAGCTGACCGCCTTCAAGACCTACGCGGACCTCTATCCCAATGCCTGCATCCTGCTGGCGGACACCTATGACACCCTCAAATCCGGTGTTCCCAACGCCATCAGGACCTTCCAGTACATGCGCGACAAGGGGACCCTGGGCAAGGGCTACGGCATCCGCCTGGACAGCGGCGATCTGGCCTACATCTCCAAGAAGGCCAGGAAGATGCTGGATGAGGCCGGCTTCCCGGACGCCATCATCTCCGCCTCCAACGACCTGGACGAGCACCTGATCGACTCCCTCAAGAGCCAGGGCGCGACCATCACCTCCTGGGGCGTCGGCACCAACCTGATCACGGCCAAGGACAACCCCTCCTTCGGCGGCGTCTACAAGCTGGCCGCCATCCAGGACGACAACGGCAACTTCGTCCCCAAGATCAAACTGTCCGAGAACACCGAGAAGGTCACCAACCCCGGCGACAAAAAGATCTACCGCGTCTACAATGAACCCGAGCACAAGATCCAGGCCGACCTGATCTGCCTGGAGGACGAGACCTACACGGAGGATGAGCCCCTGGTTCTCTTCGACCCCGTCGAGCCCTGGAAAAAGACCAAACTCAACCCCGGAGAGTTCTCCCTGCGCGAACTCATGGTGCCCCTCTTCAAGGACGGCAAGTGCGTCTACACCTCTCCGAAGACCATGGAGATCCGCGACTACTGCATGAAGGAGCAGGATACCCTCTGGGAGGAGTCCCGCCGTCTCGTCAACCCTCACCAGGTCTATGTCGACCTGTCCCAGAAGCTCTATGACAACAAGCTACAGCTCCTGGATGAGATCACAGAACAGAAGATGAAAATGGCGGATATCTGAATCCGTCAGTTTCCATAACCTGTGCTGAAAAGCCCTGTCCCCGGCGTCCGCCGGGACAGGGCTTATTTCTTCAGGAGGTTTCCGGAATCTTCAGATACACAAAAAATATCCGGAATATGAACTGATTCTCCGAGATGAAAAAAGGGCAGCGCCGTTTTCCGGTGCTGCCCTTTGCCTATGGACATAATCGATTTTTAAAATGAATCAGGTCTCATTCCTTGTCGCGGATCATGGCGTGCCACTCCTGCAGGGGCAGGATGAGGCCCCGGCCCTTGCGCTTGAGATGGCTGATGCCCTCTGCCGCTGCCAGGCCCGCTGCCGCGGTGGTGACATAGGGGACCTTGGCCTTGATGGCCGCCTTGCGCAGGTAGCTGTCGTCGTGGCGGGCACCCTTGCCCATGGGGGTGTTGACGATCATCTGGATCTGGCCGTTGGTGATCAGGTCGATGATGTTGGGACGCCCCTCATAGTTCTTGTTGACGCGCTCGACGGGGATGCCGGCCTGGGCAATGGCCTTGCAGGTTTTGTCGGTGGCCAGGATCCGGAAGCCGGCCTCATGGAACCTGCGGGCGATCTCGGGCGCGTAGGGGCGGTCGGGCTCGCTCACGGTGATCAGGACCGTGCCCTCGAGAGGAAGCTGCATCTTGGCGGCCTCCTGGGCCTTGTAGAAGGCGCCGCCGGTGGACCTGGAAATACCCAGGACCTCGCCGGTGGACCGCATCTCGGGTCCCAGGATGGGGTCGACTTCGGGGAACATATTGAAGGGGAAGACCGCTTCCTTGACGCCGTAATAAGGGATATCCTTTTCCTTGAGATCCGGCACGGGGGACTTGCGGCCCGTCAGCTCGGCCGTGATGATCTCGGTGGCCAGGGGCACCATGCGGATGCCGC
>DGUF01000038.1 GCA_002394525.1 Lachnospiraceae bacterium UBA4317
CGGACCGTATCACCGGTCGCGAACTGAGGTACTTCCTTCTTCAGCTGTTCCTTTTCCAGTTCCTTGATGATCTCAAAATTCATGATTTTCTCCTTTCCACGCCGGACGTTCTTGCCCTCTCTTTGGACCTCCGTCCCGTCCGCCCTCCCGGGGGCTTCCGGACCGGGATCCTCTCATCACTGACCGATGATCTTTTTAATTGTATCTGCCGGGAGCAGCCAGTCCCGGGACAGGTCCTGACCGGAGCCTTTCCCTGACCTCTCCCGTGGCAGAGGAACGTCTTAAGTGAATAGAATCACGGCATAAATGCCGTATTGAAAGCAACATTAGTAATCTACCACATCCGTCTGAAATGCGCAAGCAGATTATTTTTACTTTTTTCTCCGGCCCCGGTATCTGTAGACCCTGTGGATCCCCTGCTCATCGGGCTGCACGCCCTTCTGGGCCAGGGTCACATGGTCTTTCCCGTCGGGACTTTTGATCGAGATGGCGGCCGTATATCCCTTGAGCAGCTTTCTGGAATATTTGACCGAGCCTGTGACCGTCGTGGACTCGCCGGGCATCAGGCCGCTGACGGCCAGGTCCAGGACCTCCTCCCTGACGCACTGCCCTTCCCTGTCATAGATGTACATGGTGACCGGCCAGTCCCAGTAGAGGGGGGCATGGCCGATGTTGGAGAAGGTAAAGTGCAGGAGCAGGTCGTCGCGGATAAAGTCGACCGTTGTCTGCAGCCGGCTCAGGTAGATACAGTAGCCGACGTCCCGCAGGATCATGCCGGATCCGTTGGTCCCCTGTCTGGAGGCATCCGGGCAGACAGGGCCGATAAAGGAGACATGGGCGCTCCTGAGCTGGCCCAGGGTATCGGAAAGGCTGTCCATCAAAAGATCATCCATGGGAACCTTTTCGGTAAGCCCGCCGCCGACAGGTCCCTTCATCCAGGCGGACAGCTCTTCTTCGCCCCCGGTCTCCGCGATCCCCTCCGCGGCGGCTCCCGCCGCTGTCTCCTGAGACCGGACCGCAGGCACATCGATCCTGGCGGCGATCCAGCCGGGTACAGTCTTTGCGTCGCCGAGGGCATCCTTCCATTCTCCCGCTCCGGCGATCTGTCCCGAGACGGAGCTGTTCATGAGCCGGATCCCGCTGTCCGCGGGAAAGGCCTGCTCATACTGGGCCGCATACCTGGCCAGGGTCTCCACCGAGGGAGCCAGCCCCTCCGCGGAAGGCGCCGTGCTGTCCCAGTCCCCGTTCTGGCCGACCGATCCCATCTCAACATAGGAGATAAAGCTGTCCTTCCGGCACCAGTCCGCCAGCCTTAGCAGGGCCTCCTCATGGGCCGCGAGAAAGGCCTCGTCCGCGTAATCGGGCGCATAGCCCTTTCCGGAGGCATCCGCGTAGGCCTTTCCGGTCCCGGTCGCGGCGTAGAGCCATTCCGGGATATCCCTGTGGGCCTGGCTGCCCGGGGAGTCACAGACCAGGCGGAGCACTCCGTGCTTGCCGGCCCTGCGGTATTTCTCCAGATGATATTTGTCCTCGATCCGGTCAAAGGCAAACGTCCCCTCCTCCGGCTCCAGCTCGGAAAAAGGAAGCTGGATAAAGACCAGGTTCGTATTCTCACAATCCTCCTCCAGCTCCGCCCGGGGGGCATAGCCAATCAGGGGATTTTCGGGCACGTTCTCCGATGCGTCATAGAGGACGATGTCATAGAGCCGGTAGCGTCCCGGCACTATATAAAGAAGAAGGCCGCTGATCAGGACCAGCTGTACAGCGATCATGATATAGGGTAGTTTAATACGAATGAATGATTTCATGCTTTCATCTGCGCGGTCTGACCGCCCTCCTCTTTCCATCCTGCAGGGGCTGGTACATTTTCCTGTCGGCCAGATTTCTCAGGCGGCTGTCCAGGCGGGTCAGCTTCTTTTCCAGCCTGAAAAAGAGACCCGCGGGGGCTGCGGCAGCGGCCTGTCTTCCCAGGAGCAGGTAGGGCAGGCGCCTTGTGGCCCACTCCAGCCGGACCAGGACAATGACAAAATAGATGATCGCTCCGGCCATAAAGCCGGCCCCGTAGTAGGCCGTGTCGCCATAGGCCGCCTGCCAGATCGTGAGCACGTTCGCGACAAGCGCGAAAGCGGCCGTGGCCATGACCGACCCGACATAGTCCTCGAAATAGAGGAGGATCAGCATCATGGCATTGGCGATGGCATAGAGGCCATAGCCCACACAGAGGGTGCGGAAAATTCCCTTGCCCAGGTCGATCATGCCCAGGGGCAGGATATCCATGATAAAGCCGCCGAAAACGACGAACAGAAGCGTGCTGACGATCTGTCTGTATCCGCAGTAGGTGAGCTCCCGGCTCAGCACATCCACCATCCGCTCCTCTGCCGCCTCAATATCACTGATCGACCCCCCGTCGTTGAACAGGCTGTAATACTGCCTGTACTCCGGGTAAAACCGGACCTCCACGGAGGTCACAAAGCTGATCGTCGTGATCAGGATGGAGAAGAAAGCGGTCAGGGACGGGATATCATAGCTCGGCGCCGCGTAGAAGAGCCCCATGATCTTTCTGTGAAAGGGACTGAAATACATGATGACCAGGTGGCCGTAGAGGCCCAGGTTTACAAACACGCCGGTGAAGGCAAGGGCCCTGCACTTGTCAAACCACTGCAGAAAGGAGAAGGGGCTCCCCTCCCCGTGCGGAAAATAGCCCAGCATCAGGACGAAGTACCAGATCCCCATCACGCCATAGGCCAGAATCACACAGAACATCAGGCTCAGGACCGTGCCCCGGCGCAGGACCGCCAGGACCAGGGCCAGCAGAAAGCCAGTCAGCATGGAGGCCGCAAAGCCCAGGGCGATGGACCGGTAGTCCTTGAGGGCGGAGAGATAATTCATCTGGGTCCAGACCACGATCATGGTCATGGCGAACCACATGGAGACGACCCTGTAGACAAAGGGGACCCCGGAGAAGGCGAGCACGATGCCGTAGCCGACAAAACACATGGTCAGCATGATGGCGAGCGCCCCGTAAAAGGAGGGCATGACCCTCTCCCGCTTTCCCTCGTAGAGCATATCCGATATATACCGGGTCAGGATCATGTTAAAGAAGCTGGAGACAAACAGAGAGACCAGCAGGCTGTAGGTCAGCATGCAGTTCATGATCTCCCGCTCATTCTGCGGCATGCCCGCGACCTGGGAGACAAAAGAGATCCCCAGCAGCAGGCAGACACCCATGACCATGGGGCCGATCGCGACCGCCCCCGCGTAGGCATAGGCCCGACAGAGGTTCAGCATACCCTTTTTCTGAAAAAGCCTGTTCAGGCTGAATCCGATCCCTGCCATCTGAATGCAATCCTCCTGTTCAACAACCCTTTACTGTAATCCGGTTTTCCGCAGCTGTACACCCTGCGGACCGTCAATTTTGCCACCTCCGGAAGACCTCATCATAGGTCTCCAGATAATGTCTGATCATATCCTCGTGCCGGTAATAGGTCCCGGCTCTCTCTCTGGCGATCTGCCCCATCTGGATCCGCCTGGCGCTGTTGCGGCACATATCCTCCATGGCCCGCGCCAGGGCGTGGGGCTGCATAGGGGGCACGCAGTAGCCGGCCTGGCCCAGCCGGTCCTCCCCGTCGCCGTAGATCAGCTCCTTGCAGCAGCCGACATCCGTCGTCACACAGGGCCGGCCCGCGGCAAAGGACTCCAGGACCGAGAGGGGCTGTCCCTCCGAGATACTGGACAGGACCGTGAAATCGAAATCCCCCATGTGGTCGAGGACATTGATGGTGCCCATAAAGATGGCGCCGCGGATCCCCAGCTGCCTGACCAGGTTTCGGCACTCCAGGGCATATTCCGGATCATCCTCCGGCCCGGCGATATAGAGCTCCACGCCGGGGATGTGCTGCTCCACCTCCGCGAAGGCATAGAGCATGGTCTTGACGTCCTTGATGGGGGCGATCCTCAGGATGGCCCCGATATGGATGGATCCCCCGGGCTCTTTGACCGGGATGGCCGCAAAGCGGTCGTAATGGATGCCGTTGGCCACTGCCCTGCACCTGGCCGGATCCGCCCCGATCTCGGCCTGGGTCCGGCTGGCCCGCTCGAAGAGGCTCGTGACCATCTGTGCCCCGTCATAGGCGGCGCTGGAGAGCATGTAAAAGAAGCGGATCCAGAGGTCCTTGAAGTCCGGCAGGACCCAGCCCGCCCGGATGATCTCCTCCTCGCGCTCCCTCGTGTAGATCCCGTGCTCCGTCAGAAGGAAGGGGACCTGATACCTCCATCCCCCCAGCCTGGCCAGGACCCCGGCATACCCCGTCGCGATCGTGTGGTAGACATCCGCGGCAGGGACATCCGCGCAGAGGATCCGCAAAAGGGGCAGCAGCATGGACCGGACCGTGTGGAAATAGTCCGAAAACGCCGTATAGGGATATTTTTCCCTGCAGATATCCGCCAGGATATCCAGGAAATACTCACTGGCCAGAAAATCCACGGGAGAGACCTTCTTTTCCTGAAAGATATGAAAGAGAACCTCCCAGTCGGGCCGGCCGCACTCGATCAGGTCCCGCAGGGCCCTCAGCTCCACATTCTCGAATTTGAGGCTTTTGCCGCCGGTCCTGCGCTCCTCCCCTCCGGTCAGGGAGATCTCCCGCACCTCCACGACATTATCGGGGAGCTCATAGCGGAATTTCCCGTTCTGGGAGGGATCCGCATTGATCGCCCAGACGACAAACTCATGCTGGGGCATTGCCTGTATATACTGATGCATCCAGGACGACACACCGCCGGTCACATAGGGGTAGCAACCTTCCAGGATCACACAAATTCTCATAACTGCCTTTCTATGATAAGGATCATCATCTGTTGATCTCGATCTCCAGATCCGGGAGGACCGCCTTGACCAGGTAGAGACCATCGGCGGCCTCACTGATCGAGCCTCCCGTCACACGGCCGGGCCTGCCGTCATTGATCCTGAGGTAGAACCAGGCCTCGTCGCAGAATCCGCCCAGTTCGAGCCGGATGCCCCTGTCCGTCTTCTCACGGCGGATCTCCAGCGCGTCGTAGCGCTGGACCGCGCCCGTCAGCTCACTTCCGGTCAGGTTCCGCAACTGGGGCAGGGCATTGTGCAGCCATTCCACATAGTCCGTAAGCCTGCGGAAGAGTTCCGTCCATCCGAGGGCGGCGCCCCTGTCCGTGTCCAGACAGTCGTCGGGATGCTGGAAATGGGTGTTGACACAGTGGAAATACAGCTCGCTCATGGCCGCGGCCCGCATGTAGTCATCGAGCACGTAGCCGGAGATGATGCGGGGGGTCTGGACCATGCCGTCCTCCGTCACGGTGAAGTCCTGGCTGTAGGAGACATCGTTGTCGTCCGGCAGATAGAGGCTGGCGATCGCGCGGATCTCGGGAAAATCCTCCGCCAGGAGCTTTCTGCCCTCCTCGGAGATGATATTGGAGGGCGGGACATAGGTCTCAAACACTTCGTTGGGGAAGAGGTCGTGGCAGAAGTCACTGAGCTCCGTCAGGGAATCCCGCATGGCATCGACGCTCTCCCACTGGCGGTAGGAATCGTACTGGCCTATATAATCGAAGCTCTCCGGGACCAGCGGCATGTGGTTATAGCCGTGAAAGCCCAGCTCCCCGCCCTCCCGCAGGAGCATATTGCCGAAATACTGGAAGCGGGTGATGTCCTTGTTGCGGGGAAAGACCCCGCTGACCTGGGCGGAGTAGTCCTCGATCACCAGGCCCGTATAGCGGATATTGTATTTTTTGGAGAGATTATAGACATCCTTCCACCAGTGATGGGTGTAGAAATCCTTGATGTCCATCCCGAATTCGTGCTGGATAAACTGGCTGTCGCCCTCGGGGACCGGAGACGGAAAATCATCGATATAGAAGGTGGAGCCGTTGATGACCGGCCAGACGCAGGTCTCCTCCAGGAGGGAAAAGGCGGCGCAGTGGAAGCCCCGGTAGGCCTTTTCCAGGAAGCTGAGATTGTCAAAGACGATCCTTCCCTTTCCGAAGGCCCGTCTCCAGATCAGGGGCGTCTCAGAACTCCCCTTTGCCTGGACAAAGACCTCACAGCTGTCGTCCAGTGTGACATCCAGGGAAGACCGGTAGGGATCGACGATGGAAAGATCTCTCTGATATCCAGGCATAAAGGAGGAGGTAAAATGCAGTCCCTCCACCTTGGCCAGGGCGTTTTCGACTGCCGTGATCCCG
Source organism: Lachnospiraceae bacterium UBA4317 (assembly GCA_002394525.1). The sequence continues at coordinate 6,214 of DGUF01000038.1, forward strand.
ACCTTGTCCGCGATGGACAAAAAGGTAGCTTCATTGTAGGGCGGGTATAAAAAGAGCAGGGAATGCCCCTTGTAGACCCAGTCCAGGAGTTTGGTCAGATTTGTCCCCAGGGTCCCCAGGTCCGTCACCGAGAGGACGACAGTCTCCATGCCCTGAAGATCGTCCTCCGTGAATTCCTTCGATTCCTTTTCCGCAAAGGGAATCCTCATCTGAGAAAAGATCGCCCCCATCTCCTCCCGGCCGTTTCTGCCGTTGTCATCCCTCTCCCAGATCAGGAGCGTCTCCGCCTCCTCAGGCTTGACGGTTCCGCGGAAATCCTTCTTTTCCAGGATCGTCACGGCACTCTTTCTGACATTGTAGAGGACATTGCGTCCGACAGACAGCACGACGGCAAAGAGCAGGACATAGATGACCAGTATTTCAAGCAGCTGCAAAAAGCGCGGTTTTCTTTTACGTTTCATAAAAGACCCCAAATCGTAATCATAATTTCAGCGGATGCTCACACACCCCCGGAAGAGGTAGACCAGAAGGCCAGCTCCTCCCTTGCGCCGGGGGACAGGTAGATCCCCTTTTCCTTGATCTCGCGGATGATCCCCGCGATCCCGGGGCCGTCTCCGGCGATCGCCCGGGCCCGGATCTTGATGAGGAAGCCCTCTTCGCCGGTCCGGCTCTGTCCGATCAGCTGATCGGCCGCCGCCTCCGCCCCCGCGCAGTCCTTCTGCTGCAGGCAGACATGGGCCAGTCTGGTCAGGATGGAGGGGATCTCCATCCTGAATCCCGGATTTTCCGGTCCTTCCGTCCCCGTGTCAGCGGGTGCGGAGGGCATCCCGGCATTTTTCTGCCAGCTCAGCACATTCAGGAGCTGTTCCAGCATGCGCCTGCAATGCGCAAGAAGCTCCGTCCTCTCGGAATTTTCGGGTATTCCGCTCCTTAGATACTCCTCATCGAGATCCGCAAAGGCCAGCAGGATCCCCGGGTCAGAGGGGCGGGCGGCCAGCTTTTCCTCCATGGAGGAGATCCGCTGGGCATAGTGGCTGCGCATCTCGACGAGGGCTGTCACCGCATAGTGGACGACTTCCGTGTCATCATTGACACCGGCTGTCCGCAGGGGCCTGACAAACTCCTCCGGCCCGGAGTGCAGGACCGACAGGAGCAGCCTTCTGCGCTGCTGCGGGCTCCCGCTCACCAGGACGTCCTCGATCGGGAGGACATCCTCCACGCCGCCCTTTTCCATGCGGATGTTTCTGTAGACCTCATCCGTGATCCCGAATCTGCTGCTTTCCGCCTCCCGGTCAGCTTTTTCCCCGCCCAGATAGTGGATCTCCCAGGCGGCGGCAAAGACGGGTCCCCACAGGGGGAGCAGCAGGGCCACCGGCAGCAGGGAAGGAGGAAAATGCATCCTGCCCCGCCTCCACAGGGCCGCGGTCACGACAGCGGCCAGCAGATGTAAGCATAGAATAAAGATTGTCATTCGAGGATCCTTTCCCGCAGGGAGGCGCGCTCCAGCGCATCCTGCAGCAGGCTGCACATGATCGAGAAATGATTGACATACCAGGTGCGGAGCTGTTCCTGTTCCGCCTTTTCAATGGTGACAAGGACCTTCATCTCCACCCGGTTTCCCTGGGGCTGCAGCACTCTGGAAAAACGGACCATGGAGGCGTACATGGGAGCGCCTTCCAGGAACTGAATGTTCTTCCAGGTTCCGCCCTTCTCCACGACCTCCATCATTTCCGGAAAGCGGGCCAGGCTGATCTCATGGCGCACGGCGTTTTCCCGGCAGAAGGACATAAGGTCGGCATTGCGCCCCCGCATGTCGATCTGGTACATGGAGACCGTCCCGTTGTCCAGCACCTGGCGGAAGACCTTTACCGCCTCCACAAATACAGCCTCCGGCGTTCTCTGGGACATCCTCCGGACAGCCTCATAGATCCTGCCGTAGCTCTGCTCCTCGCTCAGGATCTGGGCCCGCAGTTCTTTTTTGTCCTTGACGCAGGTCTGATAGGCCTCGTTGAGGAAGAGATACTTGTTGCGGATCAGTTCATTTTCGGCCTGTACGGACCGGACCTTCTGATGATATTTCTGATGGGTATAACCGCTGATGACGCCCGCGGTCAGATAAAATACAAAGGGGATCCAGTTCTCCACATTGTAGAAAATGAGCAGGCCCGAGATGCCGATCTCACTGTAGCGGACCAGGAGCATGATGCATTCCAGAGCCGACGCGATCGTTCCCGCCGCCAGTCCGTGCATCATCCCCATCAGGATCACATACAGGAGGCGGACATCCACGACCTTGAAATAAACGGAATCGGACGTGATCCCGGCCAGAAATTCCGCCAGGACAAACATGACCGCGATATCCAGCACGGCTCCCGCGAACATCCCCACCCGGGGCAGGCAGCCGGAAAGCTTCTCCCGCAGGGGGGCTGAGGCGGAGGACCTGTCCAGAAGCCTGGTGTACTGGGCGGCCAGGTCCATCCCCCAGTCCATGGAGGCGGGGAGCCGGTACATGTCCGAGAGCCTGCCGTCACACTTTTTCGAGTCCGGAACGGGCAGACGGAAGATCGCCGCGCCGCGGGAATCGGCATCCGCGCTCTTTTCGGCCAGAAACTCAATGCGGGCATCCGGGCGGACAGACAGAAGGACCTCCCGGAAATTCTCCAGGGTCCCGTTCTCATCCGAGGCCGTATAGACGCCGGGGCGGAACCAGGTCTCGGAGGTCATTCTGGAAAGAACGGCGCATAGCTCGCGCACCGGCAGGACGCAGACAGGGGTCGATCCCCTCCCCTCCAGGACGATCACGCGCTTCTTGCGCATCTCCGCGAAAATGGTGCTGATCCTGCTGCCCGGAGTGTCAGTCCCGGACAGAAGGGGCAGGAAGACAACGGCTATGTCCACGCCCTTCCCGTCTCTGCCGTCGGCGGACCAGCGTCTGATCAGCTGGCGGTAGTCCGTGGAATCCCGGCTCTCGGTCAGAATGACCAGGCGGGGAACCCCGAACTCGGAACACAGACGCAGGATCACCTCGAGGCCGGCCGTCTCGTCGGCGGCCTTTCCCCCGTCCGCGCAGCTGCTGACATGCCAGACAGTCCGGATCCGGCTGACCTCAAAGATCTTCCGGAAGTCTCCCTCCAGGGGGGTCGCCGAAAAAACCCGGATGTTTTCCGCAAGCTCCGACCTGTCCTCTCCCCGCGTTTTGTCCGCCGCGAAGACCTGATAGGTCCTGCTAAGATTTTCAAGCGCCTCCTTGGAAAACAGGCGCGTCTTTCCAGTCAAAAGGATCGTATCCATCGCTATATCCTGTATATGAGTAAATGGGGGCTTTTCCCCGTTTTTCGTTGCGGCCTCCGCCCTCCTTCAGGCGCGGATGCAGATACCGGCTGTCAGCCGGACCCGGATCTGCCGGTGTCGTTACTGTTCACCGATAACAATGCTTCGCATGGTCAATGCGCTTATACAATACGAAGCATTGTTGACGCTTGAACGCCGTTCAACCCGGGGTTTGTGCGAGGAGAACAAAGCTTCGCCTTGTCGCGCAAAACACCCGTATTTCAGGTGGGGCTGAACAGTACCCCGTTTCCCCTGTCACCGGCTTTTCAACTGTCGGAAGGAACCAGATTCACATGGGCTGAAATGTAATAGCGGAAGCCATTGCGCCGGCAGTACTTCCGGATCTCTTCCTCCAGCTCCCCGTCCGTTGTATATTCCAGTAAAAAGACATCCAGCCCTGCCTTTTTGCAGGTCTTGAGATAATCCGTGTAATATTTTCTCTCCTCTTTGGAGTGGGCGCCGAATTTGTCATGATCGTAATCTTTGATCATGCTGAAGACCGTCTCCTGGTTCACGCCCCGGATCAGGTCCTGGTCCCCTTCTTCGATCAGTCTGGTTACGAATTCATCCGCACCATTGATCAGGACCGGCAGGTCCTGGTCCTGGTAGCTGCCCAGGATATCGGCCAGGGACTCATAGGCATCCTCGGCCAGGTCCCGGTATTTTCTCTTTTCGGACAGGTGGGAATAGACGTCCAGATTGTCGAGAAAGAGGCCATCTACGGCGGGGTCCTTGGCCAGGATCCTCTCTGTCAGGTCCTGTGTCACGAAATCCTGCCATTCCAGTTCCGTCACGTCCACCCAGTACTCGTCGGGCCAGTTGTCATACCGGTCCAGACAGTAACCCTTATAATCTCTGTAGTAATCCCTCGATTTCTCAAGAGAGCCGACATTCAGATAGGAGTAGACCGTGTGGCCGGCGGAATGCAGCTGGGCCAGCTGCTCCGCGCGGAGCTCCTGGGCATCGATGACCACGAGGTCATATCCCTCGAACTGGTCGATCCTGAAGGACGAGGCATCCACGCCCACAAAGACCCCGTAGCTTTCTTCCGAGGTATCCTCCGTTATCTCCTCACTGCCGGATCCTTCTTCAGATTCTTCTCTGCCGGGCCCCTCTTCCCGGGCCCTGCAGCCGCCGGCACAGAGGATGACCAGCAACAGCAGGAGCGCCGTCACGCCCGCAAACCCTTTTTTAATCATCCACCGACTCTCTTTCCTTTCTTCTGCGCCGTTCTTCAATCCGTCTCTCTCTTTCGATCCTCTTTCTCCTCTTCTCCATCACATCGGGGTGGTCGCGGACAAACTGCTCATAGAGGTCCGGTCTCCGCTCCTTTGTGAGGGCCAGGGACTGGTCCAGCCGCCATTCCTCCACACGGGCGTGGTCTCCCGACAGGAGGACCCCCGGAACCTCCCGCCCCCTCCACACGGAGGGCCTTGAATACTGGGGATATTCCAGGAGCCCGCTCATAAAGGAATCCGTCTCGGCGGACTCCGAGTTTCCCAGGACCCCCGGGATCATCCTGGACACCGCGTCGATGATCATCATGGCGGGAAGCTCTCCCCCCGTCAGGACAAAATCGCCGATCGAGACCTCCTCCGCCCCGATCTCCTCGAGGGCTCTGGCATCGATTCCCTCGTAGTGGCCGCACAAAAGGATCAGCTCCTCCTCCCCGGCAAGTTCCACTGCCATCTTCTGGTCAAAGGTCCTGCCCTGGGGGGCCATATAGAGGACTCTGGCGGGATGCCCGGTCCGCTCTGTGATCTTTTTCTGCACATCCGCCCAGCAGTCATAGACCGGCTGGGCCTGCATGAGCATACCGGCGCCGCCGCCATAAGTATAGTCGTCCACCCTCTTGTGCCTGTTGCAGGTATAGGTCCGGATGTCGACCGCATCGACCGTCAAAAGACCCTTCTGCGCCGCTCTCCCCAGGATGCTGCCGGCCAGAGCCGCGCTGACCATCTCCGGAAAAAGGGTTAGTACATGAAAAATCATCTGCCCGGCCTCTTCTTATAAGTCTTCCAGCCCGGGCATGACATAGACCGTCATATAGCCCTCCTCAGGCTGCACATCCAGTATACAGTCACGAATAGCAGGGAGCAGCAGATCCTTCTGCCCCTCCCTGGCGACTGAATAAACATCATTTGAACCGGTCTCGATGACTTCTCTGAGACGGCCGATCTCTCTTCCATCCCGCGTGCGCACGGACAGACCGATGAGGTCCGCCACATAGTACTGGCCATCCTCCAGCGGGATGGCATCCTCGCGGTCGATCAGGAGCGCGCAGCCTCTCAGCCTTTCCACATCCTCGATGCGGTCCAGGCCTTCAAATCCCAGAATGACAAATTTCTTGAAAAACTTGACACTCCGTATTGTCAGCCTCCGCTCCCCTCCCGGGCCATCGAGGATCACCTGCTCCAGGTCCAGAAAGCGGGAGGGGTCATCCGTCGTGGGAAAGACCTTGACCTCGCCTCTCAGACCATGGGAGGATGTGATCACGCCAACCTGGAAACGTTCTGTCAAATCCAACCTCCATTATTAGGTAACTATCCTGCGGGGTGCTGAACAGATACCATAAAAGTAACAAAAAGCGGCGTTTCCGCCGCCATTTTGTTTCAGCCATTTTCAATCGATGTCTACATCGATCCGATAATCCTCCTGGGATGAGGCAGCCTTGACGACAGACCTGATGGCTCTGGCGATCCTGCCCTGCCGGCCGATCACCTTCCCCATGTCCGAAGGCGCCACATGCAGCTGAACCCGGATGTTCCTGCCCTCTTTTTTCTCGGTCACGACGACCTCGTCCGGATTATCGACAAGGGCCTTCGCGATCACTTCAACCAATTCTTTCATAGACAATCCTTCCGGTCATCAGAAACAGATTATTTGATTCCTGCCTGCTTGAACAGCTTCTTGACAACAGTTGTGGGCTGCGCGCCGTTACTGAGCCACTTCTTTGCTGCTTCTACATCGATATCGACTGTACCGGGATCGGTGTTGGGATTGTAGTGTCCGATGGTGTCGATCGCCCTGCCATCCCTGGGAGTGGACGCGTCAGCGACGACGATCCTGTAAAGCGGAACCTTCTTCTCACCGATTCTAGTAAGTCTGATTTTTACTGCCATTGTTTTTTCCTCCTCTTTCTGACGCCTGTTTCCGGCGTTTTCTCTGATGATTTTTTCGTTTTTTTAATATTCTTTCTATCTTAAATCCGGTACCGCGTCAGGTCCTGCCCGCCGCTGCTGCCGGAACAGATTTCCTCACTGTACACGACCCATCGGAAAGAGTGTACATTGTTCCTGTTCCTGAAAGTCTCAGAAGGGGAATCCTCCCCGCCGGCCGCCCATGCCGCCGAACATGCCGCCCAGGGGATTCCTGCCCCTGCGCCGGCCGCCGCCCATGCCGCCGACCTGCTTCATCATTTTCTGCATCTGGGTGAACTGTTTGATAAAGCGGTTGACCGTGGCGATGTCACAGCCGGAACCCCTGGCGATCCTGAATTTGCGCTGGGGGTTCAGGAGTTTGGGATTGGCCCGCTCCTGGGGCGTCATGCTCAGGATGATGGCCTCCGTCTGCCGGAGCTGCTTTTCATCGATCGCGCCCTCCAGCATGTCCTTGCTCATGCCCAGGCCGGGCAGCATGGACAGGATGCTGGACATTCCGCCCATCTTGCGCATCTGCTTCATGCTCTCCAGGTAATCGTTGAAATCAAACTTGCCCTTGCGGACACGGCCTGCCATGTCCCGGTTCTTCTCCTCATCCTCCTTGTCCAGGGCCTCCTGGGCCTTGTCGATGAGGGTCAGGACATCTCCCATGCCCAGGATCCTGCCCGCCATGCGGTCGGGATAGAACTGCTCGAGGTCGGAGAGCTTTTCGCCCATACCCACATAGAGGATGGGCCTGCCGGTGACCGCCTTGATCGAGAGAGCTGCACCGCCTCTGGTATCGCCGTCCATCTTGGTCAGGATCACGCCGTCGACGCCCACCTTCTCATCGAAGGTCTTGGCGACATTGACCGCCTCCTGGCCTGTCATGGCGTCCACGACCAGGACTGTCTGGTGGACCGTCACGGCCTCCTTGATATCCGAGAGCTCCTGCATCATGGCATCGTCGATCTGCAGTCGTCCGGCCGTATCCAGGATGATCACGTTTTCACCCTTTTCGCGGGCATAGGCCATGGCCGCTTTGGCGATCGCCGCCGGCCTGCTGCCGTCCTCCATGGCGAAGACATCGACCCCCTGCTTTTCCCCGTTGACCTGGAGCTGCCGGATGGCGGCCGGCCTGTAGATATCCAGGGCCACCAGCAGGGGCTTCCTGCCTCTGGACTTGAACTTTCCGGCCAGCTTGGCCGCGGTCGTCGTTTTACCGGCGCCCTGAAGGCCGGCCATCATAATCACGGTCGGCATGCCTCCGGGCTGGAGCTGGATCTCCGTCATATCGGAGCCCATGAGGTCCGTCATCTCTTCGTTGACGATCTTGACGACCATCTGGCCCGGATTGAGTCCGCTCATCACATCGGCGCCGATCGCCCTCTCCTGGACGGAAGAGACGAAATTCTTGACGACCTTGAAGTTGACGTCCGCCTCCAAGAGGGCCATTTTGACCTCCCGCATGGCCGATTTGACATCCGCCTCGGTCAGCCTTCCCTTGCCGCTCAGATTCCGAAAGACCTGATTCAGTTTGTCAGTAAGACTCTCAAACGCCATGGGTCACCCCAGATCCTTTCTGATCCTGTCCGCGATCCCGCGGACCTCTTCGGCAAGCTCCTCCCTGGTCCCGGCGGACTCAGCCGCCTCCGTGAGCAGATCGGCCGCCTCCCGGATACTCCTGAAGCGCCGGATCATCCCGAGCCTTGCCTCATACCTCTGCATGAGCGCTGTCGTGCGGCGGACAAGATCATGCACAGCCTGCCTGCTGATCCCCTCGCTCTCGGCGATCTCATTAAAGGACAGATTCTCGTAGACAGCCTGCTCATAAATTTTCTGCTGATGCGCTGTGAGGAGCTGTCCGTAAAAGTCATACAGCAGTCCCTGCTCCACTATTTTTTCCATAGCTTCACAGACTCCTTGTTACAGTTCAGACCGTCTCAACCGCGAGGTGTTTCTGCGCGGTCCACAGCGCAAAAGCCCGAGTTGAACTCCTTTTTTTCATACCCGCCTATCATACATGCCAATCCGATACCTGTCAAGCAAAAAATCTTGACTTATATCATTTTTCTTCGACAGAAAGTTCTTCCTTATAAAGAATGCGGGTATAAAGACAGGATTCCCCGGGGACTCCCTCCAGATGCCCTCTCCCGCTGTATTCCCAGCAGGAAAAGCTGTAGGGGAAGATAACGGTCTCCTCGTGATCGGACAGCCATCTCTCATAGCGGGACAGGCGGGACAGGTCGATCCCGGCCGCAAGGGCGCGGATGCTTCCGCCGATCACGGGCCGGACCCGGTCCATTTCCAGAAGCCCGCAGAGGGCCCCGACCCGGTCCGTCCACGCTGCCCGGACCCCACCGTCCTCCGACAGGTCCGCCATATCCCTGATCCTGATCAGGCCCTTCACAGGCTCAGCCGCCGGTTCGTCCGCTTCCGCCGCTTCTCCCCCGGCTGCCCTGTCCACGCCATCAGCCTGTTCACCAGCTTCCGCGTCCTCCTCCCCGGCCTCCGTGTCCTCCCCGGAGGAGAGATCGTCCTCTTCCCCCGGCAGGCCCGGACCGGCCAGGTCCGACACGGCCTTTGCTGCCTCTTCCAGGACCTCATCTCCCGCCGGCTCCTCCATCTGCAGGCAGAGCATGACCGGAATGCCGCGGGCCGCAGCCTCCCGGCAGTTTCTCTCCGCCTCCCGGTCCGGCTCAAATCCGCTCAGCCGGATGGTCCCGGCGCGGATCGCAGCCTCCCGGATCCCGCTCCCGGCCAGGCGGTCCCAGTCGATCCGGCCGTTGTCGTCCGACAGGAGCGCCCCGCTCACAAGCTCCAGGGCCGGATAGGTTCCCAGATATTCCGCATGCTCCCCGTCCCTGCAGACCAGAAGCTCCGTGGGGAGCGGGTTCTTGTCAATCTTTTCCGAGACCGGAAAAAAGCTGTAGCTGCCGCCGTTCTCGACCACGATCTCATCCTCAAAGAGCTCCCGCATGACCTGGGTCGCGGAGAGGCCGGACTCCAGAGAGGTCCGGATCCTGGCCTGCAGGATCTCACTCTGCCGGGCGGATTCCTCCTTCCTGATCTGCCGGATCTGGTCCTCCGTATAAAGCTTCCTGAATCCGTCTGTCCCCCGGGTCCGCAGCCGGAAATAGACAAGCATGGCAAAGAGCAGGGCCGCAATGGTCAGGCAGCTCAGAAAAATGATATTCCACAAATATACAGTGCGGGTCCTGTTGGGATTGTCCGCCTCTTCCTTTTTGACATGATTCTGATGGCTCTGGCTCATGGCGCTATGCTCCTTTAGCTATTAGCTATTAGCTTTTAGCTATTAGCTTTTAGCTATTAGCCTTTAGCTTTTAGCTTTGTAACTGGGAATTTGTGGTTTAAGAGCTAATAGCTAACAGCTAACAGCTAATAGCTGACGGCTGACAGCTCCCTCAGCTCCTCGTCTTCACCAGGCGGGGCTTGTATCCATTCTTTTCAAGGACGGACATGATCTCTCTCTTGTGGTCTGTGCCGAAGGCCTCGAGCGTGATGCGGAGCTCCACGGCCGCATTGCGGTTGATGGTCACAAACTGGTTGTGCTCCAGCTTGATGACGTTGCCGCTGACTTCGGCGATCAGGCCGGAGACCCTGTGCAGTTCGCCGGGCTTGTCCGGCAGGAGGACCGAGACCGTAAAGATCCTGTCGCGGAGGATCAGGCCCTGCTGCACAACGGAGGACATGGTGATGACATCCATATTGCCTCCGCTCAGGACACTGACGACCTTTTTGTCGGTGCAGTCGATATGGCGGAGGGCAGCTACGGTCAGAAGGCCGGAGTTCTCGACGACCATCTTGTGGTTTTCGACCATATCCAGGAAGGCGGTCACCAGCTCCTCGTCGGGGACCGTGACGATCTCGTCCAGATTCTGCTGCAGATAAGGGAAGATCCTGCTGCCGGGCGTCTTGACGGCTGTGCCGTCCGCAATGGTGTTGACCGCGGGCAGGGTGACCACCCTGCCCGCCTCGAAGGAGGCCTTGAGGCAGGCCGCGCCCTCGGGCTCGACCCCGATCACCTTTACATTGGGCTTGAGGAGCTTGGCCAGGCAGGAGACGCCCGTCGCCAGTCCGCCGCCGCCGACCGGCACCAGGATCATGTCCACCAGGGGCAGGTCCTTGATGATCTCCATGGCGATCGTGCCCTGGCCGGTCGCCACATCCGGATCGTCGAAGGGATGGATAAACGTGTAGCCGTTCTCTTCGGCAAGCTTGGCGGCATGGGCTGCGGCGTCGTCGTAGACATCGCCGTGCAGGACGACCTGGGCGCCCAGGGCCTTGGTCCGGTTGACCTTGATCAGGGGCGTCGTCGTGGGCATGACGATGACCGCTTTGGCCCCGCATTCCCGGGCCGCGTAGGCGACGCCCTGGGCATGGTTGCCCGCGGAAGCCGTGATCAGGCCCCGCTCTCTTTCCTCCTGTGACAGGGTGCTGATCTTGTAATAGGCGCCGCGCACCTTGTAGGCGCCGGTCCTCTGCAAATTCTCAGGCTTGAGATAGACCTTTCCACCGGTCTGCTCGCTGAAATAGTCGGAGTAAATGAGCTCGGTATCCAGGGTCACGCGCCCCACTGCCTCGCAGGCCGCCTCAAATTTCTTTAATGTCAGTGCTTCCTCTCCGGCATGATCCGTCCTTACTGCTTTATCTTCCATCCCGGGTATTTCCTTTCTAATATCTGTCTCTCAGGGAGCTGGTGTAAATCTTCTTTCCTCCAGGGGCGGGCGCCCCCTGCCCCATGCGCTCAGTCGCGGTAAAAGAGCGCGTCCACGTATTCGTCCGGATTGAACCGCTGCAGGTCCTCGATCTTTTCTCCGACGCCGATAAACTTGACCGGGACCCCGACCTCGGCCTGGACCGCGATCGCGATCCCGCCCTTGGCCGTTCCGTCCATCTTGGTCAGGACGATGCCGGTCAGGTTGGTCACGGCCGCGAACTCACGGGCCTGGGAGACCGCGTTCTGGCCTGTCGCCGCGTCCAGGACGACCCAGTTCTCCCGGTAGCAGCCGGGGAATTCACGGCTGATGATCCGGTCGATCTTGGACAGCTCGTTCATCAGGTTCTTTTTGTTGTGCAGGCGCCCTGCCGTGTCGCAGAGGAGGATATCGATCTTGCGCGCCTTGGCGGCCTGGACCGCGTCAAAGACCACGCTGGCGGGATCCGACCCCTCGGCCCCGCTGATGATGTCCACGCCCGCCCGGCGGGCCCACTCCGTGAGCTGCTCGTTGGCGGCCGCCCGGAAGGTATCGGCCGAGGCGATCAGGACCCGCTTGCCCTGGCGCCTGTAATTGGCCGCCAGCTTGCCGATCGAAGTCGTCTTGCCGACCCCGTTGACGCCGATGACCAGGACCACCGCAGGCCCCTTCTCAAAATCATAGGCGCCGGGATCCTGCTTCATCCGGTTGCGGATTCCCATGATCAGCTCCTGCCGGCAGTCCGCGGCGTATTTGATCCGCTCGGACCGGACCTCCTCCCGCAGGTGGTCCAGCAGCTCCTCTGTCGTCTTGACACCAATGTCCCCCATGATCATGGTCTCCTCCAGCTGATCATAGAAGTCCTCTGTCACACGCTCATAGTCGTTGAAGATCTGCTCCATGCTGTCCGTGAAGCTGGCTCTCGTCTTCCTCAGACCCTCTTTGAGCCTGTCAAAAAAGCCCATGTGGTACTCCTTTCATGATAGAAGCTATTAGCTAATAACTCAATCCGCTATCTCCTCATCGTCGATCAGGTCCACGCTGACCATGGCGGAGATCCCCTTCTCCTGCATGGTGATCCCGTAGAGGCGGTCGGCCTGTTCCATGGTGCCGCGGCGGTGGGTGATGACGATAAACTGGGTCCGCTCTGTCAGATTGTGCAGGTACTGGGCAAATCTGCCGACATTGCTCTCGTCCAGAGCCGCCTCGATCTCGTCGAGCAGGCAGAAGGGGGAGGGCTTGAGGCTCTGGATGGCGAACAGGAGGGCGATGGCCGTCAGGGCTTTTTCTCCTCCCGAGAGCTGCATCATGTTCTGGAGCTTCTTGCCCGGGGGCTGGGCGATGACGCGCACGCCGGCCTCCAGGATATCGACGTCCTCCATGAGCTCCAGTCTGCCGCCTCCGCCTCCGAAGAGCTCCTTGAAGACCTTGTCGAAGGCCTTCTGGATATCCGCGAACTGTTCGCGGAACTGTCTGCGCATGGCCTCGTCCAGCTCGTTGACGATCTTTTCCAGGGAGGCCGCGGCCTCGGTCAGGTCGTCGTACTGGCCCTTGAGGAAGGTATAGCGCTCCATGAGTTCCTTGTACTCGTCGATGGCGGCGACATTGACGCTGCCCAGGGCCTTGATCCTGGAGCGGAGGCCGGCGATCTCTTTTTTCATGGCGGGCAGGTCGGTCAGGGACTGGTCCCGCAGGGAGGGCGCGTCCGCCAGCGTCAGCTCGTATTCCTCCCACATATAGGCCGCGCTGTGCTCGATCGTCTCCTCCAGCTTTTCGCGCCGGGAGGTCAGCCGGTAGCACTCCCTGTCGAGGCCGGAGATGACCTCGGCGGTCGACTCCCGCTCCTGGGCCACCCGGGTCTGGATCTCCTCCAGCCTGGCGTTTTCGGCGCGGAGGCCGCGGAGCTCCTCCTCGTCATCGGTCCGGGCCCCCTCCGAGGACTCGGCCTCCAGATTCAGGTCCCGGATCCTGGCCGTCTTTTCCTCGATCTCCTCCCGGTCCCTGCGGCTCCCCTCCAGGACAGTCTGGAGTTCCTTTTGGAAGCCCTCCAGCTCACTGCGGATCCTGTCCGCGTTCTGCCTCTGAAAGCGGAGCTCCTGGTCCAGGCGGCTGCGCTCGACCTCCAGGCCGGAGAGGCGGGCGGCGTCCTCCTCCTCATCCGCCTGGCGCAGGGCGAGCTTTTCCTGCAGGCCGGCGGCTTCCTCCGTCAGCCTTTTCTCTGTCTCCTCGCTGGCCACCAGGTCCTGTCCGGCGCTCTCCCGCTCCGACCGGGTCGCCTCGATGCGCTCCGTCAGGGCTCTGAGCTCCTGGCGCAGGGCTTCGGCGCTTCCTGAGACCGCCTGCAGCTTTTCCTCCTCCTGCTGGATCTTCATCCGCAGGGTATTCTGACGGATAAAGCTCTCCTGGAGCTTTCTCTTGTTTTCGTCCAGCTTTCTCCGAAGGACGTTTCGGCTCTCCTTGGTGTCCTCGATGGCCTTTTCCTGCCGGTCCACCTCCTGGCGGAAGTGCTCCGTGCTGGCCGCGAGTTCCTCCATCTCCCTCCGTCTGCCCAGGAGATTGCTGGCATTTTTATAGGTTCCTCCGCTGATGGCGCCGCCGGGGGCGAAGAGCTCCCCGTCCAGGGTGACCATGCGGACGCCCCGGCCCGACCGCTTCGAGACGGCGACGGCGTGGTCAAAGCTGTCCACGATCAGGGTCCTGCCCAGGAGGGAGACCGCGACGTCCCGGCAGCCGTCCGCAGTCCTGACCAGAGAATCCGCGGTTCCGATGACACCGGGCTCCGCCAGGAGCCTTCTGTCCGGAGCGGCCCCTCCGGGCCGGATACCGGAAAGAGGCAGGAAGGTCGCCCTGCCTGCCTTTTCTCTCTTGAGGATCTCGATCATGCGCCTCGCGGTGCTCTCGTCCCTGGTGACGATATTCTGGATACTGCCTCCGAGAGCCACCTCGATGGCGGTCTCATATTTCTTTTCGGTCTTGATCAGGTCCGCGACGGTCCCTATGATGCCGGGCTCCCGCTCGCGCTCCTGCATGACCCGCCGGACACTGCCGCCAAAGCCCTCGTAGCGCTCAGCCAGGTTGGCCAGGGCGTCCAGCCGGGACTTTTCCTGATGGTAGGAAAACTCCGCCTTCCTGAGCCTGGCGTCGGCATCCCCCAGGGCGGTCTTGTGGTCGGCGATCTGCTTTTCGATCTCCTTCTGGCCGTCCTGGATCCCACGGATCTCTTCCGCGACCTTGCGGAAGTCCTCCTTGAGGGCCACGATCGAGGCGTCCGCCTGGCTCCGCTCGTCGCTGGCCCGGGACAGCTCACTCTCGATCTCGTCTCTTCTGGCCTCCTCCTGGCCCTGCAGGGTCCTGAGGCTGGCCAGCTTTGACTTGATCGTCGCCCGCCGGTCCATTTCCTCCATGATCCCCGTCCGCCTCAGTTCCAGGTCCTCCCTGAGCCTGAGGACATCCTCCGAGGATGCGGCCGAGGCGGCCCGGGCCTTTTCATAGCCCGCGACGACATCGGCGAACTCCTTCTCCGCCGTCCGGATCCGGGAGCCGAGTTCCTCCTGCTGGCGGGTCCTGTCCTCGATATCGGCCCGCAGGACCTTTTCCTGATCCGCGAACCGGACGACTCTCTGGCCGGCCCCCCGGATCTGCTCCTCGAGGACCTTGATGTCCCCTTCGATCCGGCCCCGGACAATGCTGGCGTCGGTGATCCGGCCCCGGACCTTTTCGATCTCCGCCTCCAGATTCCGCCGTTTTTCCTGCAGGTCCTCCGCGCGGGCCCGCAGGTCCTCATTTCTTTTGCGGGCGTCCTCGAGGTCTTTCGCGGCAGTCTGCTCCTGGTCCGAGAGCTCCGCCAGCTGCCGGGTGTTTTTTTCATTGTCGATCAGGAAGGCATTGACGTCCAGGCGCTTGAGGGAATCCCTCAGGCGCAGGTACTCCCTGGCCTTTTCCTGCTGCTTCTCCAGAGAAGGGACCTGTTTTTCCAGTTCTCCCAGGATGTCCGTGATGCGCAGGAGGTTGTCCTTCTCGCTCTCCAGGCGCTTGAGAGTCTGCTCCTTCCTGTGCTTGTATTTGACGATCCCGGCGGCCTCATCAAAAAGGGCCCGGCGGTCCTGAGGCTTGTCGGACAGGATCCTGTCGATCTGGCCCTGGCCTATGATGGAGTAGCCCTCCTTGCCGATCCCGGTATCATAAAAGAGCTCATTGACATCCCGCAGTCTGCAGACCGTGCCGTTGAGCAGGTATTCGGATTCACCGCTCCGGTAGATCCTGCGCGCGACCGTGACCTCGCTGTAATCGATGGCCAGGGCTCGGTCCGTGTTGTCCAGGGTGATGG
>DGUF01000047.1:0-392 GCA_002394525.1 Lachnospiraceae bacterium UBA4317
GCAGGCGTCGACACCTTCGTCTCCAAACCCCTCTTTGCCGGAAACGTCCTGGATGAATTCCGGGAGGCCTTCAAAAAGAAAAACGCCCGCCTGGTCAGAGAGACCGCCGACCTCAAAGGCCGCCGTGTCCTCCTGGCGGAGGACGTCCCCGTCAACGCCGAGATCATGACCATGGTCCTCTCCATGCGCGAAATGGACGTCGACCTGGCGGAAAACGGCCAGATCGCCGTCGACAAATTCTCTGAACACGAGCCCGGCTACTACGCCGCCATCCTCATGGACATGCGCATGCCGGTCATGGACGGCCTCACCGCCGCCCGCACCATCAGGTCCCTGGAAGACCGCCCCGACGCAAAGACCATCCCCATCATCGCCCTCACCGCCAACGCCTT
>DGUF01000047.1:497-703 GCA_002394525.1 Lachnospiraceae bacterium UBA4317
ACGCCCACCTCAGCAAGCCCGTCGAACCCGAAGCCCTCTTCCAGACCCTGGAAGGACTCGTGAAATAACCGGGCTGTTAATGACAATTTAGACACGGGAATGGCGGCGGGGACGGGGGACGTGAGACGGGGACGTGAGACGGGGCGCGTAACAGGGGGTGTGACTGGGGGCAGGTGTGACAAGGGGCAGGTGTGACAGGGGGACAG
>DGUF01000047.1:817-3482 GCA_002394525.1 Lachnospiraceae bacterium UBA4317
CTGTCACACCCCCTGTCACACCCCCCTGTCCCCCTCCCGCCGCTCCCATGACTTACGTGACTCATCTCAGCAATAGTGCTAAAATATAAATACGGAAGTCATTCGTAAACCTGCAAATATAACAAAAAAAGGAGGAGGAAGCATATGAAATTACGGAAAACGATCTGTCTGCTGCTGACTCTTGCCATGGTCGCTTCAGCCACAGCCTGCGGAGGAGCAGGCGCGGAGGCCCCGGCCGGCGGCAGCACAACAGAGGAAGTCAAGGCGGATTCTGCCTCTCCGGAGACGGATCCAGCCGCTTCCCCGGGAGCCGCAGGTGCTGCCGGCACAGCCGCAGCGGCGGCTGCAGCCGGGAGCACAGCAAAAGAATCCGCAGCGGAGGAAATCCCCGCGGAGGATGTCTCGGTCACCTGGGAGGACAGCCGCGTTTACACCGAGCTGACCCTTGGAAAGTATGATACGATCCCCACCTTCGGGGTCAAGGGCTATGAGGATGTCCCCTTTATCAGGGCATCGGATTATCTGGCCCTCCTTTTCGAGGGAAGGCAGAATATCACCAGGCAGGACGGCGTCCTGACGATTTCCGTCAACGACACGGAGGCTGTGATCGACCCTGCCGCGGACACGATCCGCTTTGAGAATCCCTCCAGGCTCAGGTCCACCGGACCGATCGACGGCGCCATCGTCGAAGACAGCGAATACAATGTGGTCACGAGATCGGCCAAAAACGAGTCCGTACAGACCGATGCGGTCCCGCTGACCGTGTCGCTCCGGGACTACCACATGCCGGTCATCCCCTATGAGGATGATATCCTCCTGCCCTTCCTGGCCCTGCAGAACACCTTCGGAAGCGTCTGTATGATGAATGTCCTGGCCTACAACGGAAAAGACTATTACAACGCCTTTGAGGCAAATAATTTCCTGACGGAGGAAGGTCACGAAAATGCAAAGGACAGCCCCTACATCAAGGCACTCTTTTCCGGCCCCTTCAGTGAAAAAACAGAGACGACCCAGGCCTACGCGAACTACGGCTATTACTCCATATGTCTGCTCCTGGACCTGACCTTCGGCCACAAGGAAGAAAAAGACATCACGACCTTTGACGAATACTTCACGAGGATGAATGCCAAACCGGCCCTGTGCTCCACCAATCCATCCTACGCGATGACCTCGGAGATCATGCTCTTCAACTACCTGTTTGATTCCGGCCACGACTCCGTGTTCAGCATGGATACTGTTTTCGGCAAGATCGATCCCCCCCAGCCTGCGGATATCGCCCCCATGGTCGAAGAGATCAAGAATTCTGAGGAGGGCCGGCAGCTCTTTGATTCCATCTCAGAGGAAGATATGACACCTTCAGAGTCCATAAACGAACTGGAGTTGGATGCCATCATGGGCGCCCTGCTCGAGAAAGGGTTCAAGATCCCGGAGGTCGTGCCCCTCTTTGCATGGACCCTGTATTTCGATAAGAACAAGCCCGCCGATTACGGAGACGAGCGCCTGGACTATGCCGGCGACACGGCCGTCATTTATTTCAATGCCTTCAAGGACGATACGGGCAAAAGAGTCCCCTCCTACTATCTGGACCCCGTCAAAAAAGAGGATGAAAAGACAAGCTCCTTCGCCTTTTTCTACAACTGCTTTGAGGACATCAAACAGCACGACGAAGTGAAAAATGTCGTCATCAACCTCTCCGACAACGGAGGCGGAAACGCAAGCGCCCTGATCGCTGTCCTCGGCTTCCTGTCTGAAGACGGAGAGGTGAAGATCACAGACAGGGACCTGATGGCAGGCAACTACAGACAGGAATACTACCACGTCGACACCAACCTGGACGGCGTTGCGGACGACCAGGACGGCTTCGGCGGCCAGTACGACTTCTACATCATGTGCAGCGGCTCCTCCTACTCCTGCGCCAACGCCATGCCCTACTTTGCCCAGAAACAGGGCCTGGCCAAGATCATCGGCACAAAGCCGGGCGGCGGCGACTGCGTAGTCGGCAGCTTCATCGACGCCTACGGCCGCTGCGCCGTCTACTCCGGCATGCTCAAGCTCGGAGAGGAAACCAACGGAGAATTCGTCTCCGACGAAAAGGCGACCGAAGTCGATCTCAACATGATGCCCTTCATGCTCGACGTCATCAAAGTCCCGTGGTATAACCCCGAAGGCATCGCCGACGCCGTCCACCAGTACCAGAACGGCGTGACCGAAATGGTATGGGATTACACCGAAGAAAACGAACAGATCTCCGAATTCCTTGAAAACCTCTTCGCGGAACTCGATAAAGCCAAGGAAGAAGCGGAAGCCGGTGCTACAGCAGAGACTGCAGCTGAAGAAGCGACTGCCGCCGCAGCAGAGACTGCAGCTGAAGAAACAACTGCGGCTGAGACGGCTGCCGAGTGAGTCACCGGGGACGGTTCTTCTGACTCATCCAGATGAGTCAGAGGACGTGAGTCACGGAGGACGGTTCTGCTGACTCTTCTAAGCCATGAGTCACGGAGGACGGTTCTGCTGACTCTTCTAAGCCATGGAAAAACAGCAAGTGCCCCGGGGGACATACCAGGTATGTCCCCCGGGGCACTTTAAAATGCGCGGTGATGTACAGGTGTGACTAGGGGGATGACAAGGGGGGTGTGACAAGGAGGTGTGACAAGGGGACAGGCAC
>DGUF01000149.1:0-223 GCA_002394525.1 Lachnospiraceae bacterium UBA4317
CCTGCTCCTGCATCATGCAGGGCATCATCCCCTACGGGGCCCAGCTCCTGGTGGCCGCCAACATCGCAAAGCTGGCCAGTATCTCCCTGATCCCCTACCTCTACTATCCCTTCATCCTGGCCGTCTTCGTGCTCCTCTCCATCCTCTTTACGAAGGGATCCAGGTCTGAGAAGAAATAAGCCAATAAGCTGCAGCGCAAAAGAAATGATGCGCGGCTGAAGCC
>DGUF01000149.1:340-11410 GCA_002394525.1 Lachnospiraceae bacterium UBA4317
AGGTTTGTGACGGGGCACAAACCTCCTGTGATGTCAACGAGAAATCGTCTTCACGAATTTCTCGTTGACGATGCCTGCGCACTTACGTGCTCCGGCATGCTGCGGAAAGAATAAACATTTCTGACAATACATGGCGCCGCCGCTGTCCGGTCCCGGGCAGCGGCGGCGCTTATTTATGCGCAGGATTTTTGGATGCAGCACGGTATGCGGAACATCTTTGCTTCGCAAAGCTGTTGAGAAGCCGGCTGCCGGTCACTTCAGGACATCCTTCCGGAATGCCGGAAAATGTCTCCGGACCAGGGGAAGGCTCTTACCTGTCCTCTCTTCCCTCTCTTCTGCGGTAATGGCCCAGATGGCCCAGGGCCGACTCGGGAAGAACGATCCTGACGGGAGTCGCGGCAGAGACCACGGACTTGATCACATAGATGAAGAAGACCAGGACCAGGATCGGGATCACACAGGATGTGATGATCATGACCGCGATGGACTCCATGAAATTGTTGAGGACCGTCTCAAGCTCCTTGAGCTTTTCCTCCGAGACCTGGGTCAGATTGGACACAACGTCCGTAGTCCCCTCGGTCACGGCCCGGGGAATTCCCCGGATCTTGTCCCAGAGGCTCTGGTCATCCTGCGTTGCGGCTGTGGAGGCGCTCTCCTCCTTCTGCAGGTCAGCCGTGGACGCCCCGCCGCTGATCTCTTCTGTGACCTCCTCCGAGCTCTCCAGCGCGCTCTCGATCGAGGCCTTATAGGTCGTCTCGATCATATCCGTGATGGCGACACTGGCCGGAATGACAAAGGTCAGGGCGATGCCCAACAGACTGATCTTGAGGGCCGCCGACCGGATCTCATGCTTCTTCAGGGCCAGGTCAATGCACAAGAGCCCCATGGCGATGGGGACCAGGTAGCGGAAGGTCACCAGGCCCATGACCGTCACCAGATATTTTTCCAGATAGATGGCGCAGAGGACGATCAGCAGATACTGGCTCAGGTCAGCCAGCTTGTTGGCGATCGGCGTGGCCGCGTCTCCCGGCAGGAGGGTGATGGCGATCGCCGTGCCCGTCGCCGCCGTGGTCAGCTCCTGCACATCCTTCTTTTTGGCGTCCAGGGATTCCAGCGTGTGGGCATTCCTCTTGGGAGAAGTCACGATGGGCGTCACAACAAAGACCGAGAGCAGGGCGGCAAGAAGATAGACCAGGAGCCGCACCCACCATTTTTTCCAGATTCTGCGGATTTCATCTTCGATTCTTTTTTCCTTTTCCATACCAGCCTTATACCTCCTGTCAAGAATCCTGTCTGTATAACAGCCTTTAAAACCTCCTGTCAAAAGTCCTGTCTGTATAAGAGCCTTAAAACCTCCTGCCGGGAATCCTGCTGTTATTAATCTCGCATTTCCCTGCACTTTCGTTACAGTCCTAAGGCCTCCTGCGTCCGCTGCACCTTCGTTACAGCCTTAAGGCCTCCTGCACCCGCTGCCCCTTCTGCTTATTCGTACCACTCTCCGTGGCGGAGGATCCTGAATTTCCGGAAATAGGTGAAGATGGCCTTGCCCAGGATCTTGTCCTTGCGCACATAGGAGTAGGGCTCCGCCTCCTCCATGGTATCCGCCAGGCCCTCATTCACGGCGTTTTCGGCCCAGTAGCGGGCGTCCTCCGACCAGTTGCGGTTGTCGCCCAGCATGAGATAGCTGTTCTCCGGCACGTGGAATTCGAAGTCGGTATTCATGACTTCCCACTCCTCCTTGAGGTAGCCCTCGGGAAGAGGCTGGTCGGAATCATTGATGTAGATCCCGCTGTCTCTGATGCGGACCGTCTCACCGGGCAGGCCGACGATCCTCTTGATATAGATTCTTTTTTCATCGACCGGATAGTGGAAGATCACGATATCCCCTCTCTCGGGCTCCGCGAACCAGTAGCTGAAGCGGGCCCCGATCAGGCGGTCATGGGTCATGATCGTATCCTCCATGGAACCGGAGGGGATCACGGCGTTGATGATGATGAAGCGGGTGAGGAAGAGGGCGACGCAGAACATGATGACAAAGGATTTGACCCAGCTCACCACTTCCTCTATAAAAGCCTTCCTCTTAGCTTCCTTCTTTGCCCTGCGCCTCTGCGCGGCAGTTTCCTCCCGGTCCGCCTGGCTGCCTGTCCCGGTCTCCGGAGCGGCCCCGTCCATGTCTGCACGGCCGGCACTGCTGCCCGAGGAGGCACTGTCAAGACCTGTCCGGCCGGCACTACTGCCCGAGGCGGCTGTCTCACGGTCTGCCTGGCCTCCTGCACTGCCGCCCGCGGCTCCTGCCTCAGGGCCTGCCTGGCTGCCGGCACCACTGCCCGGGGAGGCACTGTCAAGACCTGTCCGGCCGGCACTGCCGCCCGAGGAGGCACTGTCAAGGCCTGTCCGGCCGGCACTGCCGCCCGCGGAGGCTCCGGTCCCGTCCGGCAGGCCCCCGGCTTCTCTCCCGGAGGTCCGGCCGGCTTCTCTCCCGGCCGGGCTGTCCAAACCGCCAGTCCCGCCTCCCGGAGTGCCGGCGCCCCCCGCAGGGGCCTCATATTTATCTGCAGCTTCTATTTCCGGGATTTCTCCCGGCCGTCTCCTGTTTTCTTCCATGTTCACCTGTCTTCTTTCAGCCGCCCCGCATCCGCTGTCATCCCGGGAGCTCCCGCCGACGCAGGGGTCTGCGCGGCGATTCCTGCCAGGACCTCTGCCATATGGTCCGCGAAAGCGGCGTGTCCCTCCGGTGAGAGATGGACCCCGTCATAGGCAAAGGCCAGGGGCCATTCCGACGCGTCCGCGAACAGGACATTCCTGTAGGCGGCCAGCTCCCCGTAGTACTGCGACAGCTTTTTTCCCTCTTTAAAATAGATCTGCGCATAGGTCCTGTCCCCGCAGACATAGGGCTCAGCATAGGACTGGTCCGTGAGCACGATCTCCGGAGGGGCGATGATCAGGATGGCCGGCCCTGCCGGCTCCCCGGAAGCCTGTAAAGGGTCTTCCTCCCGCGCCGGGCCCTGTCCATGATCTCCCGCCGCCTCCTGCACAAAGCTGATCAGCTCATTCATCCGTCTGGCTGTCTTCGCCGCGTCCGGACGCAGGGTACTGAGCAGGTCGTTGGTGCCCAGCATGACCGCGAACAGGTCAAAGGGCTTGGCCTGCCGGATCAGGCTGCGGAGGTAATTCCATTCATAGCTGGTCACAGGCAGGGCGCGGCCGGGAAGCCCGTCCGCCTCGATCATCCAGGAATCCTCCAGCCGGTCCTGCAGCAGGGTCGTCCACCGCTCCCCGCGGGGGTAGCGGCCGCCCATAAAGCCGGCCGGATCATAGCCATATGTGTTGGAGTCCCCGAAAAACAGAGCTTTTTTCAATCTAGTGATCCCTTTCTAAGGAACTGTAAAAAAAATGAACTGAGCAGATTTCTCAGAATGGTTTTTCTTCCTCTTACAGGGCCTCTTACGAGGCCTGTTTTGCCTTTTTCCGTCTTTTTCTCTTCTTTTCCCCGCCGGGCACAGCCAATTCCGCAGTCCTGGCGGCCACGAGACGGTCGATGACCTTGTCAAACTGGATCTTGAGGAAGGCTGCGACCGGGACCGCAAAGAGCATTCCGACGATCCCGCCGACTGCGCCGCCGATGATCAAAGCCGCGATGACCAGCATGGGATGGACATCGATGCTGCTGCTCAGGAGGCGGGGATTGATCACATTGCCGTCGATGGTCTGGATCACGAAGAGGATCACGATGGCCACCAGGAGCCTCCGCCAGTCACCGGTCAGAAGGGTGACGATGATGGTCGAGCCATAGGCCACGACGGGGCCCAGGTAGGGGATGAGGTTGCCGATCCCGCTCAGGATCCCGATAATGACCGCGTATTTGACGCCGATCAGAGACAGGGCCACGCTGACCAGGACCGCCATGATCAGGGCGTCGATCAGCTGTCCCCTTATATATCCGGAAAAGACCGCGTCCGCGTCCATGGCCAGCAGATGGAATCTGTGCCTGGTCTTTTTTCCGCCGACAGCCGTCAGCACCCGGTTCCAGTAGCGCCGCAGGCCCTTGCCGTCCAGCAGAAAGTAGATAGAAAAGATCACAGCAAACAGGCCGCTGGTCAGCATACCGCCGATGTGGCCGATGGCACCGGTGATCCCGCTGCTCAGACCCTTCGTAAGTCCCGCGAGGAAGCTGCTGATCCCCTTCATAGCCTCAGCGGTCTCCTTGGAGGAAATGTTCAGCCTGGCCAGCCACTCATTGATGGTACTGTTAAAGCTCCTGAGCATGGCCGCGAATGACTCAAAGAGAATGACGATATCCTCGACGCTGGCGATCCTGAGACTGCTCGTGAGAGCCGACGCCGCCAGGGACAGAAGAAGCACCACGACCAGCAGGGCCAGGACGCAGGTGATGGCGACGGCTGCCGTGTGCCGGCGGGCCGGCTTCCTGCGGAACAGGCTGGTCCTGCGCAGCTTCTTTTCAAAAAAGCCGACGGCAGGCGCCAGGATATAGGCCAGGACAAAGCCCCAGAAGAGGGGCATCAGCAGGATGCCAACTGTCCGTATGCCTTTCAGGACAGCCGACAGGATGGGGCCCAGGTTATCCACGGCCCGCAGCAGGACAAAGCAGATCACCGCTGTGAAGATCACATACCTGGCGATCATCGTATAATGGATCCGCCGGCTCCTGTGAAGAGCTTTTTCCTCCTCCGTATAGCCCTTACCTCCTGTATTCCCGGCCGCCTCCGCTCCTTTGGCTGAGGCAGCTTTGGGAACAGAAGAGGCCGCGTCCGCCTCTTTGGATCCCGAAGCCGGCGCCTGGTCCCTGCGGGCCTGCGCTTCCGATGCCCGGTCCGGCGCAGGGCTCTTTACGGCCGCCTGTGCCTCCTCCCTTCCGTTCCTGATCTGGTCTGCCGAAGGCTTAACCCCCATTTTCACAATACTTTCCATAGTCGTGCCCCTGTATGTTTGATCCGTATCTTATTATTTGCAAAAAAAGCCAACTATTATTGTAGCATGCTTTCATCCCTTCCTGCCACCGGTTTTCCATTGTTTTTTCGGGGTTTCCTCTCAAAAAGGGGATTCCGGCAGCCCCAATGGCGGATCGCCGGCATCCCCGAAGGCGATGACACTGCCCTTGTACCGGGGGATCCGCTTTGCGCCGATTTCCTGCTACGGTATGTTAAGACCCTGCCGCTGCCCAGGGGGTGCCCCGAAAGTCCGCATGGAGAAATCAGAAGCGCAGGACTCCGCTCTCCGTGACGGCCAGATCCATCCGGATATCCGTCTCCTCCATGGCAAGGGTCTCCGTCTCCTGGGCATCGAAGGCGACCAGGATCTTCGGGGTTTCCGGGGAGACCAGTGTCAAAAACCGGTCATAGTAGCCCGCTCCGTGGCCGCAGCGGCCTCCCTTTTTGTCAAAGGCTACGCAGGGGACCAGGACCGCGTCGATCCGGGAGGGATCGACTGTCACCGCCTTTTCCGCCACCGGTTCCCGGATCCCGTAGGCTCCGGTCCTCCAGGCCTCCGGGTCGCCCGGGGCTGGAATGACAGCCTTCATGATCCCCTTTTTCAGGCAGAGGGGGTAGCAGACTGTTTTTCCCTCTTCCTCCAGACTCCTGTTGAGCGCATCCAGACAGGCCTCATCGGGGGCTGACGCGTAGGAAAAGATTGTCCGGGCCTTTCTGATCTCCTCCAGGTCTCCGGCCAGGCGGCAGATCCGGGCGCTCTTGCGGGTCCGCTCCTCCTCAGTCAGGCTTCTGCGCCTCTGGACCGCCTCCTTCCGCTGCCTCTTCTTGCAGGAGGTGATATAGCTTTCCCTGGCTGCAGGAAAGGCCGTCCGGACGGCCCCGGCCATATAGAGGGATCCAAAGGAGATGACGGCGGGAAGAGGCCTTTCCGCGCCGGGCTCTTCTGACGCCCTGAGGGCTTCGGCAAGGCCCAGCGCGGTCTCGATCCCCTCCCGGGCGGTCCCGCAGGCTATCGCCTGAAAGCCTCTTTTTTTCAGTTCCGCCGCCAGGTCCTGAGCGGCCAGGGCGCGGGGGGAGTCGGGTGTCAGGCAGACAAAGGCCGCCGCATAGGGAGAGATCGTGTCAATGACGGCCCGGTAGTCCTTGTCCGCCAGCATGCCCAGCAGAAAGACGATCCCGCCCCCGGTCCGGGCTGAGCCGGCCTGATCCGGCAGGTACCTGCGGATGGACTCGGCCAGGGCCTCCGCGCACTGGGGGTTATGGCCCCCGTCCAGGATAAAGAGGGGCTGCCGGGAGAGAACCTCGAAGCGGGCCGGCCACTGGACCCTCTCCAGGCCCAGGCGGACTGCCTCTGCCGGGATCTCGAAGCCGCGCCCGCGCAGGGCCTCGACGACCGTCAGGGCCGTCGCGGCGTTGTGGAGCTGATAGGCCCCGGTCAGGGAGAGATGGAAGAGCTCCCTGCCTTCCTCTGATTCCGAAGTTCCATCCACAGGACCGGGGGCTGCCGCAGGACTTTCCCCGGGCGCCTCCGCGAGATAGTAAAATGTCTGCCCCTCCAGGCTCTCCTCCACGGGGAGGATCCTGTCAAAGCGGGCGATATGCAGGGGACAGCCCTTTTCCATACAGACGCGGCGGACGACCTCCATGACCTCCGGCTCATTTTCATAGCAGACCACGTCCGAACCGGGCTTGATGATCCCGCTCTTGTTGGCGGCGATCTCCGCCAGGGTATTTCCCAGGTACTCGGTGTGCTCCAGGCCGATCCTGGTGATGACCGCGACCTCTGGCGGGTCGATGATATTGGTGGAATCAAATGTCCCGCCCAGGCCCACCTCAAGGACGACCAGGTCGCACTTCTTCTCGGCGAAATAGACCATCCCGATCGCCGTGATCAGTTCAAACTGGGTCGGGTGGTCCTCCATGCCGTCCGCGATGGACGCCACTCTCTCCGTGATCCTGCACAGGTCCTCCTCCCCGATATACTGGCCGCAGACCTGGATCCGCTCCCGGAAATCCTCAATATAGGGAGAGGGGTAGAAGCCGGTCACATAGCCGGCCTCCCGCAGGATCCTCTCCACCATGGCGCAGGTGCTGCCCTTGCCGTTGCTGCCCGCCACATGGACAAAGCGCAGCTGCTTTTGCGGATCCCCCAGCAGGGCAAGAAGGTCCCTGGTCCTGGACAGCCCCAGCTTCCACTGGCTCCATGTGTGCGCGTTGATATAGTCGATCGCTTCCTGTACAGTCATAATTCACTCCTGTATCGCTCATTTTCAAGACTCGCTCAATCCATATGAAATCTGTCAGCATCTGACCGACCGGCAAAAACCGGTCAGCATAAAACTTTCTGACAATAGGGATTATGAAGGCTGTTTTCTTCCATGTAAAGATATAAAGAAGATAAAGAGAGAAAGCGGGATTCCCTGAGATTTTTTTTGCCTGATTGTGCTATACTACTGTCCGGAACCTTCTTACCGGTTCCGGACAAGCAAAAGACAGGAGCCAGCTGTAAAAAAGACTCGCGCGCCGGCCTGCGTGAAGGGTCTGTCAGACAGCCTGCGGCAATCGCCCGGCACACGCCTCCCGCACAGCCTGCGCAATATGGGTGTCAGACAGCCTGCAGAAAAGAAATCCCGCGCAGTCTGCGTGACTGGCAGGGCATACAGAAAGAAGGTTTTAAATCATGACAAAAGCAGACCAGTATCTCGTTCAGGACATCCACAACATCCTGGAGAACGGCTATCCCGACGAAAATCCCCGTCCCAGGTATGAGGACGGGACCCCCGCCCACACGATCAGCGTCAACCATGTGACCCGCAGATACGATCTGAGCAAGGGGGAATTCCCGGTCTGCACCCTCCGCTATCAGGCCTGGAAGACCGGGATCCGGGAAATCTTCACCATCTACCAGCGGCCGACCAATGACCTGGCTGAGATGCGGGACCTGGGCGTGACCTGGTGGGATCCCTGGGACATCGGCGACGGCACGATCGGCCAGCGCTACGGGGCGACCGTCAAGCGCTATGACCTGATCCGCCGCCTGATCGACGATATCAGAAAGGACCCCTACGGCCGGCGCAAGATCGTCGACCTCTGGCAGGAACCTGACCTGCGGGAGACCCCCGGCCTGGCGCCCTGCGCCTTCCTGACCATCTGGAACGTCCGCGGCGATTATCTGGACATGAGCCTGATCCAGCGCAGCGGAGACATGCTGACCGCTTCCGGCGCCGGCGGCATCAACGAGATCCAGTACGCCGCCCTGCTCATGATGATCGCCAGGGTCACCGGCAAAGAGCCGGGCGTCTTCACCCACTTCGTCGCCAACGAGCAGATCTACGACCGCCACATGGAAAACGCGCAGGAAATGCTGCGCCGGGCTGAAGCAGCAGCCGCTGAAGATGCTGCCGATGAAAACGCCGCCGCCAAAAATGTCCCCGCCCTGGTCCTGCACAAGGAGGCCGGCTGCAGCTTTGAGGACATCACGATCGACGATTTCGAGATGACCAACTATTTTCCCATGAAGCCCCAGCTGAAATTTGAACTCGGCATCTGAGACAGGATCGGAAAAGGCCGGTCTTATGACGGACCAGATGCACAAGGATACGAATCCGGTTCCCTCACCGGACCGAATGCACAAAGATATAAAGCCGGTCCCCGAACCGGATCATATGCGCAAAGGATCAATATACCAGGATACAAAGCCGGGCAGATGAGACTCACCTCATCTGCCCGGCTTTTGCTATTTGATCTGCCTGTCTGATCTGCCTTATCTGTTCCCTCACTGCCTTTTATCAGCGCTGTTTTTGTCAGAGCTCCTGCTCCTGCCGTGATGTCAGATCATGCTTTCGCGGAAGCAGGCTGAAGACTATCTGTCCCCACTTTCATTCACAGCCTGCTTTCGTGATTCCATGGCTGCCAGCTGCTTGTCCTCCATGTCTTTCCACAGGTCTCTCTTTTCCCTTTTCCCCCGGTTGATCACCAGCACTGCGATCACAAGTGCCGCGAGGAGGACGGATGCCCCGACGCTTCCTTCGACTCCGAATCCCACATTATAAAAGAGGCCGTTCCTGGCCGATGCCGCGTCCAGCTTAAAGAGGGAATATTGGGAAACGACACCGCTGTTGGGCAGGCCGAACACAATATTCTGCGTGAAATTCCAGCCCGCATGAAACATGATCGCTGCCCAGAGACAGTCATAATAATATACGAAGAGGGACATGAGAATCCCGATCAGAAGGATCTGCAGCAGACTGACCACCGTAAGGTTGTCATTTCCCAGGTGCAAAGCCATGAAGACCAGGGCGTTGCCCAGGACCGCCACGGCCGGATGCCTGTACCTTCTGCGGAGTTTCTGATAAAGGTAGCACCTGTCCACGATCTCCTCGCCTCCCGACTGGACCGTGACCACAAAGAGAAAGGCGAAAAAGAAGACCGGATCGAAGCCGCTCCAGGAAAGCTTCACATCCCCCCGGATGACGGACATCAGGACGCAGAACCCGTTGGCGGCAAAGCCTCCGAAAAGGCCCGCCAGGGCAGCCGGCAGGCTGTTTCCTCCCCGCCGGAAGGCCAGGCAGGACCACATGGGCCGGTTGTCCCTGAATACAGAGATCACCAGGAAAAACATGATCCAGATCCCGATAAAGGTAGAATACAAGAGGAGGAATGCCACAGCATCCCGATTGCCCAGGATACGGGCCAGATGGTTCTCCGCGTCCGTGATCCTGAAAAGCAGCCCGGACAAAAGCTGACCCGCCAATGCCAGCAGAAAGGACAGGATCGCGGAGAGGAGGATCATATCCGTGATTTTCCCGGAAGCCCTGTAAACTGCGCTTTTGATATCTTCCATATCTTCTTCCTTTTTCCTTATCTTAAATGCCTCAATTCCATGAGCGTGAGCAGTGATCGCAGTTCATGCTCAGCAAAAATACGGCTTCCGACGGGATCAGCGAAGTTTGCGGCGCTTTCCGGCAGATCCGCTGGTCCTTCCCTCTTTCCGGCTCCCGGATGCACTCCCTCCGCTGCCGGCTCTCCGTCCACCAGAAGTCCCCCCGGTTTTTCCCCCGGTTGTTTTCCGGGGCGCTTCACCGCCGGCCCGTCTGCCGCCTTTTTCCGTCCTTACACTGCCGGATCTTCCGCCGTCTTTCTCTGTCCGCGCGGCGCCTGGACCTCTTCCGCCTTTTTCAGCCCTCACAGATCCGGAGCCTCTTCCGACTTTTTCCGTCCCTGCAGTGCCGGCTCCTCTCCCGTCCCGTGCGGGCCTGTGCAGGTTCCTGGGCGGGATCAGGCACTTCTCTCCGAAACCAATCAGGTCCTCCCGGCCCTCCCGGAGAAGGGCCTCCTTTACCAGGTCATAATTGGCGGGATCCCGATACTGGATCAGGGCCCGCTGCATGGCTTTTTCATGAGGATCGCGGGGGACATAGACCGGCTCCATGGTCTGGGGATCCAGCCCGGTATAATACATACAGGTGGATACTGTCCCCGGAGTCGGATAAAAGTCCTGGACCTGCTCGGGCATATAGCCCAGCTCCCGGATATACTCGGCGAGGGCGATGGCATCCCCGAGCCTGCTGCCCGGATGGGAGGACATGAGATAGGGGACGATATACTGGTCCTTGCCGGTCTTTTTGTTGACCTGGTCAAAGAGACGGACAAAGTCCCGGTAGACTGCCGCGCCGGGCTTGCCCATCCTGGACAGGACATTGTCGGAGACATGCTCGGGCGCCACCCGCAGCTGGCCGCTGATATGGTGCTGACAGAGCTCCCGCAAAAAGGTCCTGTCCCGGTCCGCCAGCAGATAGTCGAAGCGGAAGCCCGACCGCACAAAGACCTTTTTGACGCCGGGAAGACTGCGCAGCTTTTTGAGCAGGGCCAGATAATCCCGATGGTCCACCTCCAGGTTGGGGCAGGGCTCCGGGAACAGACAGCGCCTGTGCTTGCAGGCCCCCCGGGTCAGCTGCTTTTTGCAGGCAGGGGCGCGGAACTCCGCGGTCGGTCCCCCGACGTCATAGATATTGCCCTTGAAATCCGGCTCCGCCAGCATCTGCTCCGCCTCCCGCAGGATGGAGGCGTGGCTGCGGACCTGGACGATCCGGCCCTCGTGGAAGGTCAGGGCGCAGAAATT
>DGUF01000017.1 GCA_002394525.1 Lachnospiraceae bacterium UBA4317
CTGGAAGTTAACTTTTCACTTCAGGGACTCCTTTAACCAATATACCTTTCTTACCGCGGACTTGCAGAAAACTATTCGTTCATATAAAATAGAAATGTTATGGGCGGGATCCGCAAGGAGAGATCCCGCACCGGCAGTTGTCCGGCAGCGGACGGCTGTCAAGTCAGGGGCCTGGCGGCGATGACCAAGTCATCGGGCGGCAGTTCCCGCGCTCTGAATGGAGAATAGCAGATGAGCAGAAATCGGAAAAAGATCTTGTTTGTTGCGGAGGCAATGGGAGGCGGTGTTTTCACCTTCCTCGTTGGTTTGTGTAACGAACTTGTCGATTATTACGATATATATGTCGCTTACGGGATCCGGAGACAGACGCCGGATGATTTCCGCAAGTACTTCGATGAGCGGGTCCATATGATACGGGTGCGCCATTTTGAGCGTTCGATCGATCCCCGGCACGACCTGGGGGCCTTTATGGAACTCAGAAAGATCGCCCGCCGGGTGAAGCCCGACCTCATCCATCTGCATTCCTCCAAGGCCGGCGTGCTTGGACGCTGGGCCTTCAACGGAAAGAAGATCCCGCTCTTTTATACACCTCACGGTTACAGCTTCCTGATGTCCAATTACAATGTGACCAGGCGCCTGTCCTACAAGATGGTGGAGAAGCTGTCCGCGATCCGGCAGTGCACGACGATCAGCTGCAGTGAGGGCGAGCACCGGGAGACCCTCCGCCTGACCTCCAATGCCCGTTTCGTCAACAACGGGATCAATATCGATGAGATGGAAAAGATGATGGAGTCGATCGGTTCCTGCGAGGAGGACAGGAGGAAGGTATTTACGCTCGGAAGGATCTGCTACCAGAAAAATCCCGCCCTCTTTAATGAGATCGCCATGAAGATGCCTGACCTGCAGTTTGTCTGGATCGGCGACGGGGAACTGCGCGATGTGCTCGAGGCACCCAATATCGAGGTGACCGGCTGGCTCAACCGCGAGGAGGCCCTGCGCTGCTCCATGTCTCCCAGGATCTTTATCCTGACCTCTCTGTGGGAAGGCCTGCCCATGTCTCTCCTCGAATCCATGTACATGAAAAAACTCTGCCTGGTCAATGATGTGATCGGGAGCAGGGATGTGATCTCCTCCGGAGTCAACGGATTTGTCTGCAAAAATGCCGATGACTTCGTGGAGAGGATCAGGAGCACCCTGGAGGACCCCGGCCTTCTCGAGGAGATCACCTCCCGGGCCCAAAAGGACATAGAAGAAAAGTACAACACACGGATCATGGCGGAAAAATACCGCGAGATCTATGAGGAGGCTCTTGCCGGGGTCAGGTCCCGGGACAAAGGGCGCCGGTAAAGGGGTGGCAATGAAAAAGACTGCGATCGTCTCCTGTTATTTCCAACCGAATTATGGAAGCATGCTGCAGGCCCTGGCGACCCAGATGGCGCTGGACAAGCTCGGCATCGACAATGAGACGATCCGGATCGACGGCCTGAACAGGGAGATCCGCCGGGCCAAGATGCTGTATTTTGCCCGGGCGGCCCTGACGTCGGATATCCTCCTGTCCAAGGCCGGCATGGCCCTGGCCAGACTGCGGAGGACCCTGTCCAGGGGCAGCTACACGCAGATGATCCAGGCCCGCCTGGCCGCCTTTGCCGGATTTGAAGAGGCCCGGTTCCGCATGTCGGCCGCTTATCAGTCCAGAGAGGAGCTGACAGAGGCCTGCCGGGAAAACTACGGCGCCGTAGTCGTGGGAAGCGATCAGCTCTGGCTCCCCGCCAACATAGCTGCGGACTATTATACCCTCAGCTTCGTACCGGAAACCGTCAATACCATCGCCTACGCGACCAGCTTCGGCCAGGCCGAGCTGCCACCGGCCAGCGCCAGGGCAGCTGCCCGCTTCCTGCCGAAAATCCGGCACATCAGCGTCCGGGAGCGGTCGGGCCAGAAGCTCGTGGCAAGACTGAGCGGCCGCCGGGTCCCGGTCGTGTCCGACCCCACCCTCCTCTTTACGGGGGAGGAGTGGATGAGCGTCCAGGAGGAGCGGCCTCTGGCGGACGGAAAATATATTTTCTGCTATTTTCTGGGGACCAACCCCAGACACCGCGCCTTCGCCTCCCGGCTGGCGCAGTCCACCGGATGCAGGATCATCGCCCTGCCCCATGTGGATGAATATGTGCGCTGCGACGAGGGCTACGCGGATGAGACCCCCTGGGAGATCGGCCCCTCTGAATTCCTGAACCTGATCCGCAACGCGGAGTGGGTCTGTACGGATTCCTACCACTGCACAGCCTTTTCCATGCTCTACAGCAGGAAGTTTTTCACCTTCCGCAGGTACATGAGAAAGACCAGGCAGTCCACCAACAGCAGGCTGGATACCCTGCTCTCCCAGTGCGGCGTGGAAAACAGGCTCCTGACCGGCGACGAATCCGCCGCGCAGTGCATGGAGCTGCCGGTCGATTTTGAGAGAGTCCACAAAAGGATCGACAGACTGCGCAACCGGTCCTGGCGCTTCCTCTCGGACGCGCTCGAGGACAAAATCAATACTGATCTGACTGACAGGCCGGACTGAACGGAGGTCCGGCAGCAGATATACCAATAACAGACTGAATTTTCGGAGAACCGGAGACCCCGCAGGGCGCCGGGCCTCTCCCGGAATGAAAGGGCAAAAGCGAATGGGTACACCGATCGTAAAAATCCTTGTTGCTTCACATAAAAAATACAGAATGCCGTCGGATGATATCTACCTGCCCCTGCACGTTGGAGCGGAGGGAAAGGTAGATGATCAGGGCGGTCCGCTGGACCTCGGATGGACAAAGGACAACACAGGGGACAATATCTCGGAACTCAACCCGGGCTACTGTGAACTGACCGGCCTCTACTGGGGATGGAAGAACCTGAAGGCGGACTACATCGGCCTGGTCCATTACCGCAGGCATTTCTGCCGCAAAAAGAAGAGCAGGGATCCGTTTGACAATATCATCACCGGAGCCGAGCTCAGACCTCTGCTGGGCCAGTACTGGGTCTTTGTGCCCAGAAAACGGCGTTATTTCATCGAGACCCTGTATTCGCACTATGCCCATACGCATTATGCGGAGCATCTCGATGCCACCAGGGAGGTGATCGCGGAGAGGTGCCCCGAGTACCTGCCCTCCTTTGACAGGATCATGCGCCGCAGATACGGCTACATGTTCAATATGATGATCATGCGGAGAGACCTGGCCGACAAATACTGCGCCTGGCTCTTTGACATCCTCTTTGCCCTGTCCAAAAAGATGGGCAAGACCGAGCTCTCCTTCTACCAGGGCCGGTATTTCGGAAGGGTCAGCGAGATCATCCTCAATGTCTGGCTGGACCGCCAGATCGCAGTCTCCTATATACCCAGAGAACGGATCTGTGAGCTTCCGACGGTCTACACGGAAAAGATCATGTGGTACAAAAAAGCAGCTTCTTTCCTGAAGGCAAAATATTTTGGTGAAAAATACGAGGGAAGCTTTTAATGGGGGCATTTTTTAAACGGAATCTGACACAGCTTCAAGTCTGGCTCAGGGAGGGGCTTTTGTCCGGAAGACCCAGGGAGACGGTCACCGGCGTCACGGATATCCTCTTTTTTCTGGCCTTTTCCTTTTGCTACAGCTGGGAATTTATCAACACCACCATGTTTAAAAAGGGCTTTGAAGATGCCTTTGAGGAACGGATGGATGGGTGGTACCACCTGGCTGTGGGCCTGGCCCTTGTCTGCGGCATCGTCGCGGTCCTCCTGCAGAAAAATATACGGCTGCTGGTCTTCGAGGCCCTGATCCTGGCGGCGGGCTTTCTGCACTGGAAGGCCGGAGCCGGAAAATACGGATATTATGTTCTCTGTGTCCTGATCGTCGGGATGACAGGCAGGTCCTTCAAGGCCCTTCTTGCCATCGCCTTCAGCATCGGGACGGCGATCATGGCGGCCGCCTTCGCGGCCTCCCAGCTGGGGGTCATAGAGGACCTGGTCTATGAGGGCGGCAGGCACTCCTTCGGCATCGTCTACTGCACGGACTGCGCCGCCCATATCCTCTTTCTCATGATCATCTATGCCATGCTGCGGCTGGAATCGCTGGGGCTGGCGGAATATGTCGTGATGATCCTGGTCAGCGCCATCATGCTGATGACCAAGGCCCAGGCGGACATCGCCTGCAGCTTTCTGCTGATCGCTGGACTGATCGTCTACAGGATGACGAAAAAATGGCATCACGGCAAGGCGGTCAGGCTGATCAGCACCGGAGCGGTTTTTTCCTACGTGATCCTGGCGGTTCTTTCCTTTGCGGTCACGCTGGGCTTTAACAGAGACGACCAGAACCTCCGCAAAAAGCTCCAGTATTCCCTGATCCGCCGCCTGGAGATGAACCAGCAGGCCCTCAGGGACAACCCCCTCACGCTGTTCGGGACCAGGATCGAGGAGCACGGCTTCGGAGGGCGGACCACCAACCTGCCGGGCTGGGACAAATACTTTTTTGTCGACTGCTCCTACATCCGCCTCCTTGTCATCGGAGGGATCATGCTCTTTGTCCTGATCCTGATGACCATGACCTATGCCCAGATCCGCTGCTTTGCCGCAGGGAACTACGGGTTCATATTTCTCCTGACCCTGGTGGCAGCTGCCTGCGTGATGGAGCACCACCTGATGGAATACTATTACAATGTCTTTCCCCTGATGGCCTTTTCCGGAAGCCGCTTTCTGAAGGCTCCGAAAAAGAAGAGGCCGGACAGGTCCGGGACCGGATCCGGACAGACCCGGGAGGAAGCCGGAGCCCCGGCCGTGCCGGGCTTCG
The DNA here is from genome assembly GCA_002394525.1 of Lachnospiraceae bacterium UBA4317. The sequence goes on from DGUF01000017.1 coordinate 4,800, forward strand.
CGGAAGCAGGGGATATCCCTCACAATCATTAAATCTGTTCAGGACCCCGCGGCTTTTGTCAGCCTGGGATTGCAGGTGCAAAGCACCTGCAA
>DGUF01000058.1:0-8975 GCA_002394525.1 Lachnospiraceae bacterium UBA4317
GCTTCTTCTACGGCATCAATGCCGCCCGCGGCATCATTCCCATCCCGGACAGGATCTTCAGCGCCAGGAGGAAGGTCCTCAATGAGCTGGCGGACAAGGAGAGCTGCGTCATCGTCGGCAGCTGCGGGGATTATATCCTCAAGGGCAGAGAGAATGTCCGCAACTTCTTTATTTACGCGCCCGTGGAATTCCGCAAAAAACGCGCCCAGGAGGTATACGGAGACGACCTGGCCTCCTATCCCAACCTGATCAAGCGCAAGGATGAGGAGCGCAGCGACTACTACAGCCACTTCACCAGCTACAAATTCGGCGACTACAAAAACTATGATGCCTGCTTCAACACCGCGATCGGCATCGACAATGTCGTCGACCTGATCGAATATATGATTAAAAAAGGATAAACCCGATCCGGTCATCCACGGATGACCCTAACCGGCTGACAATTATGCCGGTCGACAGAACACCGGCCCTGCGGAGCAAACCGCAGGGCCGGCGTTTTTTGTGGTCAATAGCGATATTCCCGTCTGAGCCTCTCGTGAAGGATCCCGTAGGCCAGAAAACGGGTGGCCAGCAGGATCTTGAGGATCTTGCTGGTGCGCAGAAGCTCCTTGTAGATCAGGGGCTGGTCCCGCCTGAGATAGCCCAGGAAATTGATCAGCTCCTGCCTGTGCAGCTGCGACTTCGAGATCACCAGATAGACCTTGATCTGCAGGAAGGTCCGCAGGACAAAGTAGTTGAAAATATAGCGGTCCTTCGCGGTCTTCTTCTCTCCCACTCCGGGGTAGACCGTATAGAGGCGCTTGAGGACGATGGTCTGGTCATTGTAGTGCTTCTCCAGCCCCTCGGGACTGACGCTCTGCTCGCCGCGTCCGATCCGGTAGCAGTAGACCACATGTGGAAAGATACGGACCGTATCCACCCAGGGCAGGGGGAGGAGGTCATACTCCTGGTCCGTGTAGAAGCAGTGCTCTGTCAGCCGGATCCCCTTGTCCTGCAGGATCTTTGTCCTGTAGACGATGGCATGCATGGTGAACCACTCGTGGTCCCCCAGGGCGTCAAAGCGCACGACGGGTCCCGCGATGTCCGAAGCCTCGTCCCTGACCTCCTCGTGGCCGTCCTCCTCAAACACGCGCTTGAACCGGGCGATGACCATGTCCTCCTCCGCCTCCGCGAGTTCATTGACCAGCCTGATCAGTCCGTCGCGGTCAAACCAGTCATCTCCGTCCAGCAGGCGGAAATACCTGCCGGTGGCCGCCTGGATCGAGGCATTGACCGTTGACCCGTAGCCGCCGTTTTTCTTGTCGATCACGCGGAAGGTCCCGGGATATTTTTCCTCATATTCTCTGGCGATCGCCAGGGTCCCGTCCGTGGATCCGTCATTGACCACGAGGACCTCCAGGCGGTCCAGGATCTCGGGAATACAGCAGGAATCCAGAGCCTTCCGGATGTATTTTTCCACGTTATAGGAAGCGATCGATACACTCAGTACTTTTTCCATCCAAAAATCCCTCTCATTCCATAGCTGTCATCATGCGTCTGTAGGCCTCCGGCAGGGTCCTCAGGGGACTCCAGCCCAGGGCACGGAGCTTTGCGGTGTCCAGGTTCATGTGCAGGGTGGGCGCGAAGCCGAACTTGGAGGGGTCCTGGTCCGCCTCTATGCGGACTGCGATCCGGCCGTCCGCGCAGTCCGACGCCACCATCCGGGCCATCTCCAGGATGCTGCAGTAGGTCGCCTCGTTGGCCGCGTTGTAGGCCTCCCCGTCCTGCCCCCTGAGCATGACCGTCAGTATCGCCGCGGCGGCATCCGCCGTATAGAGGTAGGACCGGCAGGTCGCGCCCGCGGTCTTAAGGACGATATCACGGTCCTCCATGGCGCAGCGGGCAAATTCGGCAAAGACCCTTCCGTCGTCATAGCGGACGCCGGGTCCGAAGGTCTGGGTCAGGCGGACGACGCGGATCGGGACCCCGAATTCCTTCTGCCAGGAGGCGCACAGGATCTCACAGAGCCTCTTGGATTCCGGATAGCAGCTGCGGGCCTGCATGGTATCCAGGTTGGTCCCGTGCTTCTCGTCGATCTTCCGGTCGTCCTCCGGCGCCCCGTAGACCTCCATGGTGGACAGGTAGATGAAACAGCGGACATGGTTGTTCCGGGCAAACTCCAGGGCCCTCTTGGTCCCGTCAATGGCCGTAAAGATCGTCTCCACAGGCTGGTCTGCAAAGGCCCGGCTGGAGGTCTGGCTGGCCGCATGGATCACATAGTCCACAGGCCTCTCCATCCTGGATGTCGGCATGGAGTGTATATCCGAGACTGCCAGCTCCAGATTTCCCCTGTCGACCGCCCCGAAGATCCCCCGGGCCTTGTCCTCATTGCGGACACTGGCGATCACATGGATGGGCTCCCTGCCCTCCTGCCCCTCACCGCCATAGCGGAGCAGGGCGGAGACCAGCGTCTGGCCGATCAGACCCGTCGCCCCAGTGACAAAAACCGTTTTTCCCTCCAGCTCCCTCATCAGGGGAAGGCTTCCGAGGATTCGCATATCCTCTTCGAAAACAGGATTTTTCTGCAGTTCCATCTTCCCTCCTCTAAAAACACTGTCCAGAGACACCCGGCAGGCCGCATGCCTGAGCAGTAAAAGAGCCGGAACCCCGCGGGGTTCCGGCCCGTAAAAAATCAAAACCATCCAGGTTTCAGCGCAAAACCCGAGTGAATTGAGGTACTCATTCAGTTTCCCGAATTAAGCTTCCTCTTCCTCTTCCTTTGCTCTCTGGGCATTGACAAAAGCGTCGACGTCGACAGAAACGACATCCGCGTCAGCGTTGGCGCGCTCAGCTGCACGTCTCTCGCGCTCCTTGTCGATGAGGAGCTGCTTGACGCTCAGGCTGATCTTGTTGCTGTCTTCGTTGAAGTCAACGATCTTTGCGGTGACTTCCTGACCGGTCTTCAGGACATCTGAAGGCTTGTCAATGTGCTCGCGCGCGATCTGGGACACATGAAGCAGGGCATCGATGCCGGGCTCCAGCTCTACGAATGCACCGAAGTCAGTCATCCTGGCAACTCTGCCGGTGACAACAGTGCCGACTGCGTACTTCTCAGCAGCACCTACCCAGGGATTCTCCTCCGGGAACTTCAGGGAAAGAGCGATCTTCGTGCCCTGGATATCCTTGATCAGGACGCGGAGCTGTTCGCCAACCTTGAACACCTTCTTCGGATTCTCTACGCGGCCCCAGCTCATCTCTGAGATGTGCAGCAGTCCGTCTGCGCCGCCGAGATCGATGAAAGCACCGAAATCCGTGATATTCTTGACAGTACCCTCGACTGTATCGCCGGGGTGGATGGTCTCAAAGAGCTTACGCTGCATTTCCTGGCGCTTTGCAACGAGAAGCTGCTTGCGATCACCGATGTATCTGCGTCTGTTCGGATTGTACTCGGTAATGACAAACTCGATATCCTGGCCCAGATACTTGCTCAGGTCTCTCTCATAGGTATCGGAGACAAGGCTGGCAGGGATGAAGACCCTGACTTCCTCAACGACTACGCTCAGGCCGCCGGACAGCACCTGGGTAACCTTGGCGGTGAGGACTTCCTTGTTCTTGTAGGCCTCCTCGATGCGCTTGTTGCCGCGGTCTGCTGCAAGGCGCTTGTAGGAAAGGACGACCTGTCCGTCACCATCGTTGACTTTAAGGATCTTGACTTCAAGTTTGTCGCCTACGTGCAGGACTTCTGTGAGATCAACAGAATGATCATTCGTATACTCAGCACGGGTAAGGATACCATCGGACTTGGCGCCGATGTTGAGGATCGCCTCATCGGGCTTTACGTCGATGATCTGTCCCTCGACTACCTCTCCGGTGTGAATCGTCTTGAATGATTCGTCCAACATTTGTTCAAAGGTCTGCTCTGACATGGTTATAAACCTCCTCAATGATATTCTTTGGGGTCGAAGCCCCCGCGGTAATGCCTATCACCTTTTCTGCACCAGTCAGAGTAAGATGTAAGTCGTTCCACGTTTGTATGAAATAGGTTTGCGGGCATTCCTTTCTGCAGATCTCGTAAAGCTTTGCAGAATTGGAGCTGCTCCGGTCGCCGATCACTATCATGATGTCCGCACGGGCCGCAATAGACCTTGCTTCAGACTGCCGCTCATGCGTGGCATTGCAGATAGTATTCACACAAAGTACATTGTAATCATTTTCTTTCAAAATATCAACTAAATCTTGAAATTTATTTGCGTTAAACGTCGTTTGAGCGACTACGCAGACATCTTTTCCCTCCGGGATCCTGAGATTGCGGGCCTCCTCCGCCGTCTGGATCACGGCCACGGGCGTCGAGGACCAGCCCATGATCCCCATGACCTCGGGATGAACCGGGTTTCCGACAATGACGATCTGCTTTCCTGCCGCGCTCTCTGCCTCCACCGTCCTGTGGATCCTCTTGACAAAGGGACAGGTCGCGTCCACACAGGTCAGGCCGCTGTCACGGATCAGCTGGTCGGTCTCCCTGGAGACTCCGTGGGACCGGATGATCACCGTCCCGGCCTTCAGGTCCCGGATCCGGTCCGAGGACTCCACGACCTGGACTCCCCTGGCCTCCAGGTCCGCGACGACCTCCTTGTTGTGGATGATGGGCCCATAGGTATAGATATCGCCTCCCCTGGAGACTTCCTCATAGACCCTGCTGACCGCGCGCTCCACGCCGAAACAGAAGCCCGCGCTCTTTGCGAGTATGATCTGAGGTCTGCTCATTTCAGTCCCGTCCTCTCTCTGATGATGTCCCCGATCGTCTTTACGACCTCATAGATGGTCATCTCCGATGAGTCTACCAGGATGGCGTCATCCGCCTGGGTCAGGGGGGCCGTCTCCCGGGTCATATCCCTGTAGTCGCGCTCTTCGATCTCCCTCTCGACCTGGTCCAGGTCAGCTTTTTCCCCTTTGGCGTCCATCTCCAGAAAGCGGCGCCTTGCCCGCACGCCCACGCTGGCGGTCAGATAGATCTTGACCTGGGCATCCGGCAGGACGACCGTGCCGATATCGCGCCCGTCCATGACGACATCCCTGGATGCCGCCAGATCCCGCTGCAGCTGCAGGAGCCGCGCCCGCACCTGCGGCACGGCGCTGCTCTTGGAGGCCATGGCACTGACCTCAGCGGTGCGCAGGTAGGGATTCACATTTTCCCCCGCCAGCAGGACGACCTGCTCGCCGTCCCTGTATTCGATCGAGATGTCCGCGCCCCCGCAGGCACCGGCGATCCTCTCCGTGTCGTCCGCGCTGATCCCCAGCCTGTGGAGATAGAGGGCCATGGCCCTGTACATGGCTCCCGTATCGACATAGATAAAAGAAAACTGCTCCGCCACCTTTCTGGCGATCGTACTCTTGCCGGCTCCCGCCGGCCCGTCAATAGCAACGTTGATCATATTCCCTCCATAATGTATCGCTCTGTGATGCTTTATAAGTGCGGCACCTTCCGCTGTTTAATGACGCGGTACTCCGCGGCGCTAATAATGCGATGCTCCGCATCGCATTATTTTTTCCCGGTCGTGTGTCTGTGCTCCGAAGTCGTGATCCTGATATTGGGCGCCTTCTTTTTGGACAGGTCAAGCGACCCGTCGGCCCGCAGAGGCCACCAGGCCCCGCCGATCCAGGACCTGCCTGACAGCATGGCGCCGTTCTTTGTGGAAAAATAATAGAATTTCCCGTCGATCATCTGCCAGCCGGTCTGCCGGATGCCCAGCCTGCTCATAAAGTATTTCTTACCCTTCAGGGTCAGCCAGCCCTCATAGCGGTAGCCCTTTGCATTGAAATAGTAATCCGACTTGCCGATCCTCTTCCATCCTCCGGCCAGCCACTTGCCCTTCGCGGTCCTGTAGCGCCAGCCGACGGAATCCTTCTTCCAGCCGCTGTAGCCGGGGGTCCTGTCCTCGGCCGTCCCGGTCGCCAGCTTTGTTCCGGAAAAGAGCATACGCTTGTCAAGAAAGAGGGGCTGGGCGTCGTTGTAGACCAGGACCTGGGTCCGGAGCCTGCCGTCGGAAAGGTTTTTCACCTTGATCCATCTCTTTTTGATATGGCGCTGGGCCGAGACAGAGATCGTATTGTACTGGACCTTGTAGGTGATGGTCCCATTATAGCGGTTGCCCAGTATATTGTACTTTTTGGCCAGCCTCTTGAGGGTGGAGGAGACGTCCGACGCGGACGCGAACCTCCTGAACTCGGGGTCCGACTTGTTTTTGTAGGAATAAAAACAATAGCAGGGATTGACCGCCTTTACAAAGGCCTCGGTATTGGAGGTCCATATCCCGTGGTGGTTGAGCTTGAAGATATCCGCCGACAGATTGACTCCGGAGGCGAGCAGATCTCTCTCAGTTGAAAATTCAATATCTCCGCAGGTCAGAAAGCTCCGTTTTCCGAGCGTAAACTTCGTGACCAGGGAGCTGTTGTTCTGGTAGCCGATCCCGGTCACATCGTAGGGATCAAATTTGTCCCAGCCCCTGGAATTGTTGTCCCAGAGAACATTTCCCCTGACAGACCCGACCGAAAAGCTCTTGCCCTTCCTGAGGGCCGTCACCGGGATCCTCTTCCTGTAGGCCGCCGAAGAGATCGTATTATAAAAATTGATGTACTTGACACAGCTGTCATAGAGCTTGCGGCGGTGGCTCTTGTTCCAGGGCGTGATGTTTCTGCGCATGGGATCCGGATTGGCCAGATAAAGGTGCTTCACACGAAAAGAGGAATCCTTGAGGATGGATGCCGCGTAATCACAGTGATCCTCATGGAAATGGGATATATAGAGGCTCAGGTCCCGGACTCCCTTTGACTTGAGATAGCGCAGAACAGTATTCTGCGAATCCCTGGCCCCCGTGTCCATGAGCAGGTACTGGCCGGCCGACTCCAGTAGGACCGCTTCGCCATAGACATTGGTGCTGCCCCCCAGGTCGATGCAGGTGATCTTCATATAGGGCGCGCCCGCGGCCTCCGTCCGGACCGCCAGGCTCTTCCCGGCTCCGCCCGGGACCGGCAGGATCCCGGCGGCCGCGGCCAGGATCGTCAGAGCGCAGACCGAGAGCCTGCGCAGGGCCCTCCGGGCCTTACTGTGTGATGGTGTTTTTTCCTTCATTTTTTCCCCCTTGATGTAAGCTGTGAGCTGTCAGGTCTTAGCTGTCAGCTGTTAACTGTTAGCTGTTAGTTATTAGCTGTTAGCTCTTAGCTGTTAGCCCTTTCCCACAAATATCCAGTTCCAAAGCTAAAAGCTAATGGCTAACAGCTTTATCCCCTATCCACGAAATACCAGTTATAAAGCTAAAAGCTAATGGCTAAAAGCTAATAGCTAACCCCTAACAACTTTCTCCCGCCAATCTCCCGGTCGACCAGGCGATCTGCAGATTGAAGCCTCCCGTCTCCGCGTCCACGTCCAGGACTTCCCCGGCCGCGTAGAGGCCGCGGACCCTTCTGGACTCCATGGTCGAGGGATTGATCTCGGCGACGGAGATGCCGCCCCGGGTGACGATCGCTTCATTGTATCCCCGGGGCCCGGTGATCCTGACCGGGATGTTCTTGATCAGGGCCGCAAGGCCGGAGATCTCCCGGTCCGTAAAGGAGGCGGCCCGCCTGCCCGTGTCCATGCCGGAGAGCTCTGTGACGGCCTCCGCCAGCCGGGCCGGAAAGAGGGGCCGGACAGCCCCGGGGAGATGCCTGTCCGGCGCTGCCAGAAACTCCCGGGCTATCCTGTCCTCCAGCTGCTGCTGCGTGAGCGCGGGCTTGAGATCCAGCCACAGGTCGAAGCCGTCCGGGTGGGCCAGAAAATCGCACTTGCAGGAGGCGGTCAGGATAATGGGGCCGCTGATCCCGAAATGGGTAAAGAGCATTTCTCCGAAGCCCTCGTAGACAGGCTTCTTTTTCTTCTTTTTCCCGGTCTTTGAGGAGCCGGCCGCAGGGCCCTTTGCAGAAGCCGTTACTTCGCCGGGTCCTGCCGCAGGGCCCGGAGCAGGTGCTGTCTCCCCGCCGGGAAGGGCCGCGGACTTCTCCGGGGCTGCCGCTCCCGCGTCAGGTCCGGCGTCCCTCTCCGCCGGAAAAATCCTGACCGCGACATTTTTCAGGGCCAGTCCCTGGAGGCGCCGGCACCAGTCCTCCCTTGTCTCAAAGGGGACCAGGGAGGGGGCTGTGGGCGTCACTGCCATTCCCAGGTCCCGGGCCATGTCCAGGCCGTCTCCCTCGGATCCGGTCGACGGATAGGACAGGCCTCCTGTGCACAGGATGACCGCGTCCGCCCGGACCTCCCTGCCGTTTTCCAAGCGGACGCCCCTGACGGCCAGGGCCGGCCCCTTCTTTCTGCCGCCGGCCTTTCCACCCGGAGCGTTTCCCTCTTCAGCGTCCGGCAGGGGATCGGTCAGAATCCTCTGTACGGGCGACCGGTAGTTGATCCTGACTCCCAGGGCCTGCAGACGCCGCAGGAGGGCGGCGGTGACATCCGAGGCATGGTCAGAGACGGGAAAGACCCTGCTGCCCCGCTCCACCTTGACCGGACATCCGTTTTTTACAAAAAAGTCCTTGACCATGTCGTGGTCAAAGCCATATACCGCGCTGTAGAGAAAGCGGTGGTTTCTCGCCACATGGGCAAAGAAGTCCGGTGTATCGCAGTCATTGGTCAGATTGCATCTGCCCTTGCCGGTTATATAGATCTTTTTTCCGGCCTTTTCATTTTTTTCAAAGACCGTGACTTGATTTCCTTTTTCGGCGGCAGCGACAGCGGCCATCAGGCCTGCTGCCCCGGCGCCGACCACAATGATATGATCGGGCATAGGTCCCCCATGAAGCTGTTATTGTCTGAGTCTCACGCCATTTTAGCAGTATTCGTTTTCTCTAGCAATGCTCAATTGATGCGGGCAGCCTCATCCCCTGAAAAAACAGAGACGTGGAACAAGGGTGAGTGTAACAGGGGGCGTGACAGGGGGTGACAGGGGTGACAAGGGTGTGACAAGGGGACA
>DGUF01000058.1:9055-11043 GCA_002394525.1 Lachnospiraceae bacterium UBA4317
CCTGTCCCCTTGTCACACCTCCCTTGTCACATCAGGTCCCGGATGTCCCGCCCGCTCTTCTCATGCGTTCAGATGATCTCCACGCCCTTCTTAAGATCGATCCAGATATCCAGGCCGTCATAAAAAGCCGCCGCGTATTTTCCTTTCTTCGTATTCATGTCCACGGTCAGGTCTGTCCCGTACGGAATGGTCATGGCGGGATCCTCCACAAAGGACCCGCCGGTCTTGAGCCAGGGGTGGATCCCGCTCTTTTCCGTCACGGATGCGGCCACCCAGTGGCCGGAGGATCCTCCGTAATTGCCTCCGGCTGCCTTTTCAAGCTGTGCTTCATCCAAAGCTTTCATCTGCTCCATCTGATCTGTCATTTCAGTCAAGGTCTCCTATTCTTTTTAATTTTCATTGCACAATGCCTGTGACTGCTTCAGTCGCGGGATACTCGCGCATAAAGGGTAATCCGCTCTCATCTAAGCTTTCGGGCGCGAGATCCTCTTCCGGCCGGGTGTGATCGCCCCGCGGGGACATACCAGCAGGCAGAGGTGGCAGCCCACACACTTGCTCCCGTCAAGCCTGGGCCGCCTGGCCTCAGGATCCCAGCGGATGGCCTGGTGGCCACCGTCCATGCAGGAGATGACACACCTGCCGCAGCCGGCGCAGCGGTCCGGATGGAAATTGGGAAAGAGGACCGTGTCCCGCTCCAGGTCATCGGTCGTCTCGCTGACGGAATCCGTGGAGTTCCCGATGAGGTCGCGGACGCCCGAGCATCCGGTCTCGGCCAGATAATAATTGAGTCCGGCCTTGAGGTCCTCTATGATGCGGTAGCCGTACTGCATGACCGCAGTGGTGATCTGCAGGGATCCGGCCCCCAGGAGCAGGAATTCCGCGCCGTCCCTCCAGGTCTCGATCCCGCCCATGCCGCTCAGGTGCATGCCGGCCAGCTCCGGGTCCTTGGCGAGCTCAGAGATAAAGCGGAGGGCGATGGGCTTTACCGCGTTTCCGCTGTAGCCGCCCACAGCGGAGTGCCCGTGCACGGAAGGCGCTGGGACCAGGGTGTTGAGGTTCACGCCGGTGATGCTCTTGATGGTATTGATGGCGGAGATCCCGTTGGCGCCGCCCCGGCTGGCGGCTCTGGCGGCCGGTACCATGCTCATGACATTGGGGGTCAGCTTGGCCAGGATCGGGATCGAGCAGCCGCGCCTGGCAGCCGCCGTAAACTGCTCCACATATTCAGGTACCTGACCGATATCGGAGCCCAGTCCCTCCTCCATCATATTGGGACAGGAAAAATTTAGTTCCACCACATCGGCGCCGTTTTCCTGGCACTGGCGGGCGAGGTCCTCCCACTCCTCCTCGTTCTGCCCCATGATCGAGCCGACGATGACCTTTGACGGATAGTCCTTTTTCAGCCTGCGGAAGATCTCCATATTTTCCGCGACGCTGTGGTCGGAGAGCTGCTCGATGTTCTTGAAGCCGATGATCTCACCGCTGCTGCCGTGGATGGCCGAGAAGCGGGGCGATGCCTCGTGGATATCTATGTTGCAAATCGTCTTGAAGGAGGCTCCGGCCCAGCCGGCTTCAAAGGCCCGGGCACACATATCGTAGGTGCTGCATACGACAGAGGAGGAAAGCAGGAAGGGATTTTCCAGAGGGACGCCGCAGATCTCGGCCCTGAGTCTGTTCATGTCTGCGGGCACCGGGATCTCCAGAGCGGGCCTGACCTCCTCTCTCAGCTTCCCGATCAGATTTCTGACCGGGATCCTGCCCGGCACCAGGCAGGCTTTCTCACAGGGGGCCACGCAGGACGCGCAGCAGTCTTCGTCAGGCAGCATCCCGGCGGCGTACTTTTCGTTGTCAAACCAGATACTCCGCAGGATATCCGCAGGGTCCATCCGGGGACATGCCCGGCTGCAGGGGGCATCATGACAGAGCAGGCATCCGGCCATTTCATATCTTTTCATATCCTTCTTACCTCCTGATCTATGCTCAATAAC
>DGUF01000058.1:11102-13987 GCA_002394525.1 Lachnospiraceae bacterium UBA4317
CCTCCTGATCTATGCTCAATAACTTCTTGCTAAAGGACTATCTTTATGATACTATATTGCGGCTGTCCACGGAAGGAATCCTGACAATACAAAAGTCAGGGTTCCCGGTTTTCCCGCGACAGGCTGGTTCGAGAACCTCCCAGCATAAAAAACTAGGCATTATTTATGAAAATGGAATGCAGAGGGCACCGGGCGGGTGCCCCTGTGTTTTTCGTGTGCCGCAGGTTCTCTCTGCGGCTTTTTTCATGTTTTTATTCTTCGTATAAGGCGCTGCGGTCCGGCCGGTATTTCCGGTCATGCTTTTCAACACAGCTTTTCCGGTAAAGCTTTTTGAAAAAGATCAGATTGAAAAGCCAAATGCGGCCGGCAGCCCGCGCGCCTGGCTTAAAGGAGCGGCAAGCAGCTTATGCCTCGAAAAATCATCATTGACTGTGACCCGGGCATCGACGACGGTCTGGCGATCATGCTGGCTCTCTCCATGAGAAGCCGGCTGGAGGTCCTGGGCATCACGATCGCCGCCGGCAATTCGCCGGTCGGGACCGGTTACGAAAATGCACTCAAGATCCTCCGTTTTATGGACAGACTCGATGTCCCGGTCTTCATGGGGGCGGACCGGCCTCTTCGCAGGCCCTTTGTCAACGCCCTGGACACCCACGGCTCCGACGGTCTGGGCGAAAGCTTCCTGCCGGAGGTGGATCCGGCGGAATACAAAAAAGAAACCAGGTCTGCCGTCGAGTTTATGGCGGATGTGCTGGAGGAGGAGCCGGTCGACATCATCGCCCTGGGGCCCCTGACCAACCTGGCCCGCCTGGCCATCGAACACCCCCGGGCCTTTGACCGGATCCGCGGCCTGGTCTCCATGGGCGGCAATTTCAGAAGCCATGGCAACTGCTCTCCCGTCGCGGAATACAATTACTGGTGCGACCCGGATGCCGCATCCATCGTCTACAGGGAAATGGACATGCGCGGCAAGCTGATCCATATGGTGGGACTGGATGTCACCCGCCGGATCGTCCTGACTCCGGACCTGCTGACCTATATGAAGAGGCTGGACCCCCGCGTCGGAGACTTTGTCGAAAAGATCACCGGCTTCTATTTCGATTTTCACTGGGAATGGGAGCACCTGATCGGGTGCGTAATCAACGACCCCCTGGCCGTCGCCTACTATGCTGACCGGTCCCTCTGCTCCGGCTTCGAATCCTATGTGCAGGTCGAGACCGGCGGCCTGGCCCTGGGCCAGACCATCGTCGACTCCATGGATTTCTACCGGCACAGGCCCAACGCCCTGGTCCTGACCGAAGTCGATGTGGAAGCCTTTTTCCGTTTATTTTTCAGCAGACTGCTGGGCCTGGACGAAGAGAGTCTGGACCTCCTGCCCCGCCTGCTGCCCCGTCCCTGACAAAAAACGATCACCAGGCGATCACCCCTGTCGAAAGGAGTTTTATCCCATGAATCATCAGACTGCCACCCCCCTGTCCGTCACGGCCCGCTCCGAGAAATTCAGCGTCCGCATGCTCTGCGTCATGGCTATGGCGATCGCGCTCAATGTCATCGGAGGCCAGATCGCGCTCTTTTTCCACCTGCCCGTCTATCTGGACAGCATGGGGACCATCATGACCGCCATTCTCTACGGCCCCGTCTGCGGCATGCTGCCGCCCCTGGCCTACGGCCTGGTCATGGGGCTGACCGTGGATATCTACTCCCTGTATTTCATGCCGGTCGGCATGATCCTGGGACTGGTGACCGGTCTGGCCGCCCGCAGGATCCGGCTCAGGGGAGCCGGCCTCATCCCGGCCGCCCTTGTGATCACGGTCCCCGGCACCATCGTCAGCTCCATCATCTGCGCGGTCCTCTTCGGAGGAATCACCTCCTCCGGCTCCACCGTCATCGTCCAGCTCCTCCATCAGGCGGGCCTTGGCATGACCGCCAGTGTCTTCATCGTACAGATCCTGACCGATTTCATCGACCGCCTGCTCTCCCTTGCCATCGTGACCCTGCTGCTCAGGAGGCTGGCTCCTTCCGGTCTGCTGGACAAATAATACTACTCCCGGCATTCAGGACTCGTTCGCGAGTTTTTCGCCCGTACCCGCAGCTGAAGTCAGGGATATTGCGCGATGAAGAATATACGGAAGATACAGGGAAAGAAAGGAGCCCGGTCCCATGCATATACTGATCACCGGAACAGGCCGCGGGATCGGCCTGGCCTGCGCCCGCAGGTATCTCGCCGCCGGCCACGAGGTGACCGGCATGGATCTGGCGCCGGATCCCCTGCCGGACCATCCCCGCTACAGGCACATCGTCGCGGATATCTCCGGTTCCCTGCCGGACCTGCCCGGTCAGGTCGAAGTCCTGATCAATAATGCCGGCGTCCAGGAGGGCGGCCGTGAGATCGAGATCAACCTGTCCGGAACCATCGCTGTGACGGAAAAATACGGGATCCAGCCCTCGATCCGGTCCATTCTCTTCATGGCCTCGGCCAGCGCCCGCAACGGGGCGGAATTTCCCCTCTATGCGGCCAGCAAGGGCGGGGTCGTCACCTATATGAAGAATGTTGCCCTGCGCGTCGCCCCCTACGGGGCCACCAGCAACAGCCTGTCCGCGGGAGGGGTCTACACCCCCCTCAACCGCCACATCATGGAGGACCCGGATCTCATGGGCCGTTGCCTGGACGAGACCCTGCTGCACAGGTGGGCCTCCGCCGAAGAGATCGCCGAGTGGTCCTATTTTCTGACCAACATCAATCAGAGCATGACCGGTCAGGATATCCTGATCGACAACGGAGAACAGCTCCGGTCCAATTTTATATGGTGATCAAAAAGTCCTGTCCACAGTCCCCCGGAATGTGGACAGGACTTTTTCACTCTTTCCGACAATGCCGGAGCACG
>DGUF01000273.1 GCA_002394525.1 Lachnospiraceae bacterium UBA4317
GAACGCTCCGCTTTTCGCACGGATGCACGGCATTCGCCGTATGCCGCCAAATCAATTGCGATAGATGCTTACGAGCGAGCTCGACACATCTATCGCATTTGATTTGTCTGCGCATGGCTCATTGCGAACGCGCCAGGTTTGCGAATTTGGTGAGCTGGGGCTGCCAGCTGAGTTCTACGGTGCCGATGGGGCCGTTTCTCTGTTTTGCGATGATGATCTCGGCGATCCCCTTTTTTTCCGAATCCTCATTGTAGTAGTCGTCGCGGTAGATGAACATGACCAGGTCCGCGTCCTGCTCAATGGCTCCGGATTCACGGAGGTCAGAGAGCATGGGTCTGTGGTTGGGTCTGGATTCCACCGCTCGGGAGAGCTGGGACAGGGCCACGACCGGTACGTTGAGTTCTCTGGCCAGGGCCTTGAGGGAGCGGGAGATGTCCGAGATCTCCTGCTGTCTGGAATCGCCGCTGCGGCCCGACCCGCTCATGAGCTGGAGGTAGTCGATGATGATGATATCGAGGCCGAATTCCAGCTTGTATTTGCGGCATTTGGACCGCATCTCCGCGACGCTGATCGCGGGTGTGTCGTCGATTATCAGGCGGCTCTCGCCGATCCTGCCGGCGCTCTCGATCAGCTCCGCCCACTCCGTCTCGTTCAGGTCGCCGGTCCGGATCTTCTGGGCTTCAACATGGGACTGCATGGCAAAGAGGCGGTTCACCAGCTGTTCCTTGGACATTTCCAGAGAAAAGATGGCGACGCAGCGCTCTTCCTTCATGGTCAGGTACTCGGCTATATTGAGGACCAGGGCGGTCTTGCCCATCGAGGGCCGGGCCGCGATCAGGATGAAATCGGCAGGCTGCAGGCCGGCCGTCCGGTTGTCCAGGTCTGTGAAGCCTGTGGACAGGCCCGTGACGCTGCCCTTGATCCTGGAGGCCGCCTCGATCTTGTCCATGGCATTGAGGACGATCTGGCGGATGGGCACAAAGTTGTTGGCCGTCCGTCTCTGGGAGATCTCAAAGATCCTCCTCTCCGCCTTGTCCAGCAGGGTCTCCATCTCCTCATTCTGGGCATAGCAGTTTCCCGCGATCTCCTCGTTGGCGCGGATCATGCTGCGCAGGAGGGATTTCTCGGCCACGATATTGGCGTAGGACTTGATATTGGCGGAGGAGGGCACGATGGCGATCAGCTCGCGGATCAGCTCATCCGCATACAGCTCGGGCGGCAGGTTTTTCTCGCGCAGCCTGGTCTGGAGCGTGACCGGATCGATCGCGGTCCCCTTCTGGTTCATTTCCAGCATGGTCTGAAAGAGCACGCCGTTCTGCCGCGAGTAAAAGTCCTCCTCCCTGACGATCTCGGCGGCGACTTCGACCGCCTCCGGGTCGATCAGCATGGCGCCCAGCACCGATCTCTCGGCCTCCAGGCTGTGCGGCATCACCCTGCTGACCAGGTCTTCCTGCGCCATGATCAGGCCTCCGTGACCTTGAGCATGAACTTACCGGTCACCTGGGGGTGCAGACGGATCGGGATCTCAAAGCTCCCGAAGGATTTGATGGGGTCGGACAGTTGGATCTTCTTCTTGTCCAGGTCAAGGTTGAACTGCTTCTTTGCCTCCTGAGCGATCTCCTTGGCGCTGACGGACCCAAAGACGCGTCCGCCCTCTCCGGCCTTCATCCTGACCACAACGGTGACCTGCTCCAGGTCCCTGGCCAGCTTCTGGGCCTCGGCGAGCTTTTCGGCCGCCTCCTTGGCCTGGCGCTGCTTTTTGAGCTTGAGGTCATTCTTGTTCTTGTCATTGGCCTCTACGCCCAGCTTCTTGGGGATGACAAAATTTCTGGCGTATCCATCGCTCACATCTACAACGTCTCCCTCTTTGCCGAGAGATTTCACATCCTGCAGTAAGATTACTTTCATGGTTTCCTCCTTAGTAGGGATTGGAGCTGGCAGCTGTTAGCTTTCAGCCTTTAGCTGTCAGCTCTGTAACTGGTAATTCGGGGTATCGGGGGAAGGGATAGCTTTTAGCTTTTAACTGCCAGCCAACAGACCTCCCCTCACGTATCGATCTCGCCTTCTTCGATCATCTGGTCGATGACCTCCTTGGTGCGGGCGATGGCCTCTTCGACCGTCGCTCCGGACATCTGGCTTCCGGCCATATTGATATGGCCTCCGCCGCCCATGTGCTCCATGATGATCTGGACATTGACCTCGTCGATCGAGCGGGCGCTGATAAAGATCAGGCCGTTGTACTCGGTCATGACAAAGCTGGCCTTGACGCCGTCGATATTGAGCAGCTCGTTGGCCGCCTGAGCTCCGACGACGGTGGGGCTCCGCACGCCCTCCCCCTTGCAGACAGAGATGGCGAAGGCATCCCTGTAGATCTCCGCCTGGGAGACGGCATCCGCCCTGGTCTTGTATTCGACCGCCTCTTCGCGGAAGAGCTTGCGGACCCGGACAACGTCCGCGCCGCTGCGCCGCAGGAAGGCGGCCGCCTCGAAGGTGCGGACACCCGCCTTGTTGACAAAGCCATCCGTATCCACGACGATGCCGCCGTACATGGCGTCGGCCTCCTCGGGGCGCAGGCGGATGTTGTCGCCGGTATACTGGACGATCTCGGCAACCATTTCACAGGCCGAGGAGGCATAGCCCTCCACATAGGAGAGGGTCGCGTCCTCGATCACTTCCTTGCCGGCCCGGTGATGGTCCAGGACCACGGTGGATTTGCATCGCACCAGAAGCTCGGGACACTCCGTCCGGGCGGGAGTATTGACATCCACGACCACGACGCAGGCGTTGTCATTGACCAGTTCCAGGGCCTGGGCGCTGGTGATGATAAAGTCCTTGCCATACTCGGGGTTGTTTTCAAACAGGCGCAGGATCTGCTCGATGGAGATCGTCCGCTCGTTGATGATGATGTGGGCCTTTTTCTCCAGGGTCCTGGCGATCCTGTAGATACCCACGGCAGCGCCGAAGCTGTCGGGATCGCCCAGCTTGTGGCCCATGATAAAGACCGTGTCCCGGGCCCGGATGATCTCCTTGAGGGCCTGGGCCTTGACGCGGGCCTTGACCCTGGTGTTCTTTTCCACCTGCCGGGTCTTGCCGCCGTAATAGACTGTATTGTCGGGCGATTTGACGACCGCCTGGTCGCCCCCGCGCCCCAGCGCAAGGTCGACGGCATTGCGGGCGAATTCATAGTTCTGGGTATAGGCCAGGCCGTCCACGCCGAAGCCCAGGCTCAGGGTGACCGCCAGCTCGTTGCCGATATTGACTTTTTTGACGTCCTCCAGAATATCAAAGTGGCTCTCCCTGAGTCCCTGCAGGGATTTTTTCCGCAGGATCACCAGGTATTTGTCCTTCTCGATCTTGCTGCAGATGCCGTCGATCGCGCTGATGTACTGGTTGACCTTGCGGTCGATCAGGGCGGTCAGGAGGGCCTTTCTGACCTCCTCGACGGTATCGATGACCTCTTCGTAGTTATCGATATAGAAGAGGCCGACCGCCAGACTCTGGTCGTCCACCTCGCGGATGGCGAGCTCCACGGCCGTGTTGTCCACCAGGCAGACCGAGATCACGTCTCCCTCCACCTTGTCCCCGAACATGACGGAGCTCCCGGTCAGATGGCTGGCCCGGATCCGCCTCATCTGGGCATAATAGCTGTTGCCGACGATCTCCAGGGCGACCTTGGCCGGCTTCTCGTCCACGGGAAAAACATCCCGGGTCAGGGCGGGAATGACGGTCGAGATCGGCCTCCGGAAGCTCTTGTCCCTGTGGATGGCCTCCTCAAAGGCCGGATTCATCCACAGGACATGGCCGCCCTCATCCAGCATGGCGTAGGGCATCTCCATCTCCCTGAGCAGGAGGTTCTCCAGCTTGTTGAACTCCTCCGCGTACTCAGCCATCTCCTTCATATAGAGGTCCCGGCTGTTGAGAAAGACCAGGGCCATGACGACCGTATAGATCAGGCACACGACCGAGACGGCCGCAAAGGACCGCCAGTCCAGAAAGAGGATCAGAATATCCGTCACCCACAGGATGATGCCCAGAATGATCGTGATCCTGAAATAGCCGTAGACGCGGCCCCTTCTGCGCTTTCCGTCGGCCTGCGGCGCGTCCTGCACCACATCCTCGGCGTCCGGTGAAAAGGGATCCTGCGCATCCGGTCTGCTCATGTTTTCCATCCATTTATCTCCATGTTCTGTTTGCCTGCTCATTCAGCCAGTCGGCCGCCTGCTCCATCCCCTCCTCGGAAAAGGGAAAAAGCTTCTGCGTCTTCAGGCTCTCCTCTGTTGCGGCATAGCCCATCGGGCCCTTCCAGACCACAGCCCGCAGAGAGGCCTCCCCCCGCTTGTCGGGAGGAGTGAAATGCACATTCTCCAGCGGCTCACGGGCAAGCCGGTAGCGCATATTGCCGCAGCTGCCGTAATAGGCCTCCCCGTATTCATAATGTACAAAGGGAAAAAGTTCTTCCCTGCTGATCTTTCTGTCTTCTTTCATTCGAACATCTCGGGTCTTTTGCCCGTGTAAAGCTGATAGTAGCGCTTTCCGAGCCGGATCAGCTCCTCGTGCGTGCCCTGCTCCACGATCCTTCCCTGCTCCAGGACCAGGATCAGGTCGCTGTTGCGGATCGTGGAAAGGCGGTGGGCGATCACGAAGGTGGTCCTGCCCTGCATCAGCTGGTCCATGCCCGCCTGGACGATCTTTTCGGTCCGGGTATCGATGGAGCTGGTCGCCTCGTCCAGGATGAGGGCCGGAGGGTCCGCGATCGCGGCCCTGGCGATGGCCAGGAGCTGGCGCTGGCCCTGGGAGAGGTTGGCGCCGTCCCCGGTCAGCATCGTGTCATAGCCTTTGGGCAGCCTGCGGATAAATCCGTCCGCATTGGCCAGCTTCGCGGCACCGACGACCTCCTCGTCGGTCGCGTCCAGCTTGCCGAAGCGGATATTTTCGGCCACCGTCCCCGTAAAGAGGTGGGTGTCCTGCAGGACGACGCCCAGAGACCTGCGCAGGTCCCCCTTCTTGATCTTGTTGACATTGATGTTGTCAAAGCGGATCTTTCCGTCCTGGATATCGTAAAAGCGGTTGATCAGGTTGGTGAT
>DGUF01000051.1:0-18144 GCA_002394525.1 Lachnospiraceae bacterium UBA4317
GCGTCGATGATCTCGGCGACGATCTGGTCATACTGGGGAGCGTTCATGAAGTTGCTGATGGTCACGATCCTGGCGGAAGGTGCGGACTTTCTGGCGCGCTCAACCAGATCCTGGTGGCAGACAACGAATTTGATACCGGCGGGGACCTCGGAGACGGAGAAGTGCTTGACCTTGATGTTGGTCAGGCCAGCAGCCTCGAGCTTCCTCTGCAGGACGGCCGCGCCCATGGCGGAGGAGCCCATGCCTGCGTCGCAGGCGAATACGATCGTATCCAGTGTCCGGAGGTCTACTTCGCCGCCGTCAGCCGTGGCTGCGTAGGCGCCGCCGGCCTGGCCCTTGGAGGCCGCCTTCATATCGGACATCTGGGCCTGCGCATCCTCAAGGCTGGCATTGCTGTTGGACATTTTCACGATCGGAGTCGCGATCAGGAAGGAGACCGCGGTCGCGATCAGGAAGCTGATGATGACCAGGATCTGGCCGCCTCTGGGGGCCACGGCCAGCATGGCCAGGATGGAACCGGGGGAAGCGGGGCTGACGAGGCCGACATTGAAGAGGGTGTTAAAGAACATGGCCGCCACACTGCCGCCGATCGTAGCCACAAGGAGCAGGGGGTTCATCAGGACATAGGGGAAGTAGATCTCATGGATACCGCCGAGCACATGGACGATCAGGGCGCCGGGTGCGGAATCCTTCGTGGTCTTGTCCTTCGCGAACATCCAGTAGGCCAGCAGGACGCCTGCGCCTGCGCCGGGGTTGGTCTCGATCATGTAGAAGATGGACCTGCCCATGGTCTCCGCCTGCTGGGCGCCAAGAGGGAGTGAAGATGCCGTGGTTGATGGCGTTGTTGAGGAAGAGGACCTTGGCGGGCTCGACAAAGATGGAAACCAGGGGGAGAAGGCCCATGTTGACCAGAATGTCAACGCCGCCCTGCAGGAATGACCAGGACTGCCGCCATGACGGGTCCGATCAGGTAGAAACCGATGATGGCCAGGATCATGCCCAGGATACCGATCGAGAAGTTGTTGACCAGCATCTCGAAGCCGGCCGGGAATCTTTCCCTCGACCATCTGGTCAAACTTTTTGATCACCAGGCCGCCCAGAGGGCCGACCATCATGGCGCCCATCAGCATGGGATAATCGGGCGCGCCGCAGACGACACCGACGCAGGCGATGGCGCCCATGACGGCTCCGCGCTGGCCGCCGACCATCTTACCGCCTGTATAGGCGATCAGGACGGGAAGCACGTAGGAAAGCATGGGACTGACCATGGTGGCCAGCTGCTCATTGGGGAACCACCCCGCCGCGATGAACAGGGCTGTGATCAGGCCCCATGCGATGAAGGCGCCGATGTTGGGCATGACCATACCGCTCAGGAACCGCCCGAAGGACTGGACTTTTTCTTTCATCATTTCCTCTCTTTCCGGAACGCAGCCTGCAGATCGTGAGAAGCTTCGCGCTCTTCCTCATCATACCGGAGCATGTAAATGCGCAGCCATCGTCATATCTGTTTTTCTCACGGATCTTTTCCGGGACCGGCGGCGTTCCTGCGCCGGCCCCTCCCGCGGCCCGCCCTCTCCGGGCGCTCCCGCAGGACCTCCTCCTTTATGTGTGGATCTCTCAGGCAGAAGGTTTTTATTTCCTTCGACGCATTCATTATAGGGTCCCCGAAAGCCGGTCTGCAACGAATACAAAATGAACTTTGTCACCCCGGAAAGTGACAAACACTTCATCAATTCCGGACATGGCTGAAAAGAAAAGGGAAATATCAATTTTGACCTATTATCTTTTTAAAAACAAGAGAAAACCCCTTTTAAATACAGGATTTTTTCAATCTTTGAAGTCGCCGGAACATCAAAACAGACGCATACTGATTTTTCAAAAAACAGATGAAAGGATGCTTTCAGGACATTTTTATCCCGCCAAAGTGACAATGCCGCCCACTGCCGGAAGGGCCCGGACTGAAAAGACGTATGCTGCAGCCGGGAAAGAAACAGAAAACAGACATACAGGAAGAAATCTGCTATACTATTGTATAAAAGTAAGTACAATCATCCTCCCCGAAAGGGGTCACTATCGCGCGCCGGACGGATCCGGCTGTCATTCACTGGAAAGGGGTGTTCTCATGTTAAAAGATTTTGTAAAAGCCGCAAAGCCCGAACCGGACCAGCTGTCGGCAGAGATCAGACAACAAAGAGACAGGCTGGCAGTATTCCAGACAAAGATCAAGGAGGCAAAGCTCCCGGTCATGGTGATCTTTGAAGGCTGGGGCGCTGCCGGCAAGGGAAGCATGATCGGACGTGTCATCCGCAGCATCGACCCCCGCTTCTTTGCGGTAAAGACAATGGCAGAGCCGACGCCCGAAGACATGCGTTATCCTTTTTTATACAGGTATATGAAGGAGATCCCGGAAGCGGGAAAATTTGTCTTCTTTGACGCTTTCTGGATGGAGGAGGTCATCTCCCAGAAAATGACAGGGATCATTGATGACAGTACCTATGCCAGACGGGTCAAAAGCATCAACACGACGGAGAGGTCTCTGACGGACAACGGCTACCTGGTCATGAAATTTTTCTTCCATATCAGCAGGAAGGAACAGAAAAAGCGCCTCAAGTCCCTCAAGGGCCATAAAAACACAAGCTGGCGCGTCAATCTCTTCGATGTTCTGGAAAACAAGTACTACAACGATTATCTGGAGGTATATGACCAGTTTCTGGAGGACACCAACCGGTCGGCCGCGCCCTGGTACATCATCGACGCCAAGGACAAGAAATGGGCTGAGCTCCAGGTCCTGCGCTTCCTCAACCAGGGAATCGACACCGCCCTGAAGAACCACGCCCTGGCCGCCCCGATCCGGCAGAACATCTTCCCGCTCAACCGCACGCCGCTCCTGTCAGAGATTTCTCTCGACGACAAGACGATCACGGACGAGGAATACAAGGCCGAGCTGGATGACCTGCAGAAGAAGCTCAGCGACCTCCACAATGTGCTCTACCGCAAAAAGATCCCGGTCATCATCGCCTACGAGGGCTGGGACGCCGCCGGAAAGGGGGGCAATATCAAGCGCATCACCGCGGCCCTGGATCCCCGCGGCTACCAGGTCCTCCCGATCGCCAGTCCCGAGCCCCACGAAAAGGCCCGCCACTTCCTCTGGCGCTTCTGGACCCGCCTGCCCAAGGACGGCCACATCGCCATCTTTGACCGGACCTGGTACGGCCGCGTCATGGTCGAGCGGCTGGAGGGCTTCTGCAGCGAAAACGACTGGCAGCGCGCCTACAACGAGATCAATGAATTCGAGAAGGAACTCGCGGAGTGGGGCGCCGTCGTCATCAAGTTCTGGGTCCAGATCGACAACGAGACCCAGCTCGAGCGCTTCACCGACCGCCAGAACACCCCGGAAAAGCAGTGGAAGATCACCGACGAAGACTGGCGCAACCGCGAGAAATGGTCAGACTATGAAGCCGCGGTCAACGAGATGCTCCAGAAGACCAACACGACCTTCGCGCCCTGGTACATCCTGGAGTCCAATGATAAAAAATATGCCAGGATCAAGGCCCTGCGCATTGTCGTGGATACACTGAAAAAGGCCTGCAAGGAGAGGTAAGACCCTGCCCCGGCCAAAAATCGAAATTTCCCATGAGCTAAAAAAGTGTCTGAGGCACTCAGGATGAGCCGGGGGACCTGCTGGCTGACTCACCCCACAGGGGCGGGTCAGCCGGTCAGTCCCCCGGCTCTTTCATTTCACATTTCACATTTTTTCGACATATTCCGAAAAGAAGGTCCGCAGCTCATGGGTGAGTTCGGTGCGCACGGCATCCTCCTCCCCGGCCAGGACAGCGTCCAGAAACTCCCTGTTTTTAATAAAGGCGCCGCTGATCCTGCCCAGGACCTCGGCGTGGATCTGTCTGTGGCTGTCGACGGGCATCAGCATCATGACCGCCGCCCCGATCCCCTTGAAATAGGGGTCCGTGAAGGATCCGCCGCTCCTGGGTGTGCAGGTCACGAAGACGGTCTCCTGGACCGCGTCCGTCCTGCAGTGGAGGAGGCAGAAATTCATCTCGGGAAAGATCTGGGAATTGAGGCGCTCGCGCTCCGTCACCGAGGAGATGACCCTGGAGGCGGAGGAGAGGCTGTCCGTGACCTGCATGGCCAGGACTCTGAGCAGCTCCCGGAAGGTCACCTTTTCCGCGATCCTGTAATGGCGGTATTTGCGGGTCAGGGCGGACAGATCTCCCGCGATCACGCCAATCTCGTCCATCTGCCGGACAAAGTCCGTGTCCTGTCTGCGGCGGCGGACCTGGCCGTAGCCCTTGATCCTGTACTCGATCTGGTTGATGTCGCTGGCTGTGATCAGGGGGCTGATCCTGACGCAGTCGATCCCCAGGAAGTCCAGATTCAGGGTGGAGACAAAGAAATCCGTGTCCGCGATCACGCCGGGACTGATCTCATCCATTCCGTAGGCCCGGAAGGTCGCCCTGTCCCCGAGGCGGTTGCTGAGCTTGGTCAGCATCAGGCGGGCGACGCCGAAGCCGCTGGCGCAGACGACCCCGATCACGACCCTTCTGGCCGTCCTCTGGCGCTCCAGGATCCGTTCCTCCGCCGCGCCGAAATGCATGGCCAGAAACCCCACTTCCTCCTCCCGGACCTTCGCGCCCGTCTCACGCTCTATGACGACGGCGGCTCTGGCGCAGCGCTCAAAGACATCGGGATATTCCTCCTGAATATCCTTGAGGATGGGGTTGAAAATATTCATGTGGTTGAAGAGGCGGACGATGACTGGCCTCAGATGCACCAGGAGGCCGCGGACAAAATCATCATCACACTTGAGCTCATAGGCGATCGAGGGATTGAAGATCTCGGTCATCTCATCGATCATGTTCAGGAGCTTCTCCTCGTCCATTCCGCGCAGCTGCCGCATGACGGCGTCGTCCGCCGACGGCGTGTCTCCCGCGCTTCCGGAATAGGCGATCTTGGATCCCCGCAGGTGGAGCAGGATATAGGAGAGCTCCACACCCGGGATCGTGATCGCGAACTCCTCTTCCATCTCCCGCAGGATCCTCGAGGCCAGATCGTAGCCCTCCCACGAGGCCAGGTCCTCCAGCCCCTTTTCATCAGCCTCCACCACAGCCCCCTTTTCCACGCGGTCGATCGCGATCGCGATATGGACCGCCAGGCCGGCGAGCGCATTGCCGGTCAGCTGCCGCAGCATGGGCTCATCCATCCTGTTCAGAACCCCGTAGACCCGGCTCAGGATATCATTGTTGAGCAGGGAGTAGATCCCGCTGTCCCCGGCGCTCAGCAGAATGTCCGTGATGGCCTCCTCCGCGTTTTTAAAGCCGTGCACGGCTTTTCCGGAAGCACCCTCACTCCCCTGGCCGGGGCTCTTTTCCTTTCTGCGGTCCCTGGTCCTCTGAGAACTGTTCTCGTGGATAAAGCGCCGCATCGCCTCCCGGTAGTCTCCCTCCGAGCCTCCCAGGACGACCCCGTAGCCCGGTCTGCGGATGACCTCCAGATTGTTTTCCGCAAACCAGTCTCCCAGCGCCTCCATATCGCTGGCGACCGTCGCCTCGCTGACATCCAGCATCTGGCTGTAGTAGAAAAGCTTCCTGGGCTCTCTGTCCCGCAGCAGCTCAAAGAGGAGGTGCCTGCGCCTCTCCTCCCGGCCTGCGGCCTCCGTGCCGCTGTTCTTTTCCACTTCCCTGCGCAGCTTTTCTATGTTCTGCAGCTCTCCGGACAGGACGATCCCTTTTCCCTTGCGGTTGACGAGCCGCACTCCGTACTGGCGGATATCACTTTCCAGAAAGCCGAACTCCCTCTGGATCGTCCGTTTGCTGACCCCCAGCAGGTCCGCAATCTCCTGCTTGGAAACAGGCCCCTTCCCTCCCAGCAGGATCTCCAGGATCTGCTGGGTCCTGGGTGTGAATTCCATATGACCTCCATCTTATCAAACGGGGGCGTGAGACAGAGGGAACGTATCAGACTGACTCACCCCCGATGGGATGAGCCGCCCGCGCCGTCCCCCGGCCCGCGCCCCCTGCCCTTTTGCCGGATCAGGACCTGACTGCGATGCACTCAATCTCGACCTTCGCTCCCTTAGGGATGGCTCCGGCCTCAAAGGCCGCGCGGGCCGGATAGGGCTCCTCAAAAAATTCCGCGTAGACCTCATTCATGGCGGCGAAGTCCTTGATATCGTCGAGCAGGACGGTGGTCTTGACCACATCCTTCATGCTGAAGCCTGCTGCCGCCAGGATATTGCTGATATTGGTCAGGCTCTGCCTGGTCTGGGAGGCGATGTCCTCTCCGGCGAACTCCCCGGTCGCGGGCACGATGGGGATCTGTCCGGAGACATAGACGGTATTGCCGGCCAGGACCGCCTGGGAATAGGGGCCGATGGCCGCGGGGGCCTTGTCTGTGTGGATGGCTTTGTTCATATCTGTCCTCCTCTTCATAAATGACCGAAATACAGGAATGATCTAAATACAGGAATGACCGGACTGCCGGACCGCGGTCCGGATGCAGATCCTTCCCTCAATAAGGCTGCCCGGTCACTCCGGGGCCGTTACGAAAATAATAGCCTCCCCGCGCCGCATGCGCAAGGAATGTTTCTACCGTTTTCCCAACTTTTCAGGTGATTTTTTGTCCGGGGAATAGTATAGTATTCTTATAGCTTTTTGTTACCGGAAACCGAATCAGTATGCACCTTCAACATGTTTTCATTTTCAGGAAAAGGAGGAAAAGTAATGGCATTGGTAACAACCACAGAGATGTTCAAGAAGGCCTATGACGGCGGCTATGCGGTCGGCGCTTTCAATGTAAATAACATGGAGATCGTCCAGGGCATCACGGAAGCCGCCGGCGAGCTCAAGAGCCCCGTGATCCTGCAGGTCTCCAAGGGAGCCCGCGCCTACGCCAATCACACCTACCTTGTAAAGCTGGTCGAGGCTGCCATCATCGAGAATCCCGAGATCCCGATCGCGCTTCACCTCGACCACGGCGACACCTTCGAGCTCTGCAAGAACTGCATCGACGGAGGCTTCACTTCTGTCATGATCGACGCTTCCTCCAAATCCTTTGAGGACAATATCGCCCTGACCAAACAGGTCGTCGATTACGCGCACGCTCACGGCGTTGTCGTCGAGGCTGAGTTGGGAACCCTCGAGGGCGTTGAGGACGAGGTCGTCGTCGAGGCAGGCAAGGCCAGCTACACCAGGCCCGAAGAGGTCGAAGAATTCGTGACCCGCACAGGCTGCGACTCCCTGGCGATCGCGATCGGCACCTCCCACGGCGCTTACAAGTTCAGGCCCGAGCAGTGCACCCGCAATGAGGAAGGCATCCTGGTACCCCCGCCGCTGCGCTTCGATGTCCTGGAGGAGGTCTCCAGAAGGCTTCCCGGATTCCCGATCGTTCTGCACGGCTCCTCCTCCGTACCGCAGGAGTTCGTCAAGATGGTCAACACCTACGGCGGCAACATGCCCGACGCGGTCGGCATCCCGGAGAGCCAGCTCCGCCACGCCGCAGAGCTCTCCGTCTGCAAGATCAATATCGACTCCGATATCCGCCTCGCCATGACCGGAAACATCCGCAAGTACTTCGCGGAGCACCCGGACCACTTCGATCCCAGGCAGTATCTGAAGCCCGCCAGACAGGCCGTCAAGGATATGGTCGCCCACAAGATCCTCAACGTCCTCGGAAGCGCCGGCAAGGCATAAGAAGCTGACTATGCTTTCCGGCCGGGAGCCCTGTCCGGAAAACAGGCATTTTTCAAAAAACGGGAGGTACATCTATGATCCGCAAAGGCAGTGACTGTCAGATTGAATACCGCGAACATATGCGGGACGGCGACGGAACCGTCCAGCTGACCAATTTCATCACAGGTCCCGAGGAGCTCTCCGGCAAGGGCAGACTCTTTTCCAGGATCACCCTCAACCCCGGATGCAGCATCGGCTATCACGTGCACGAAGGTGACTCCGAACTCTTCTACATCCTCAAGGGAACCGCTGAGTACAGCGACAACGGAACCGTGAAGCAGGTCACTGCGGGCGATGTCACCATTTGTCCCTCCGGCGAAGGCCACGGCATAGCCAACCGCACCGACGAGGTCGTCGAGCTGATCGCCGTGATCGTATACGCTTAAAGCATAAAAAAGACGCCCCGGAGACGCAGCAAGACCACATAAAGGCATAAAGCGCCTCAGAAACGCGAAAAAGCCGCAGAACAGCACAAGGGCGCCCCGGAGGCACAGCAAAAGTGTATAAAGGCAAACAGACGTCAGACCCGGCGTCCGGTCTTCGGCCGGACGCCGGGTCCTTCTTTTTAATCCCGCGTTACCGTTCACGCCGCAGATGCTGCCAATGCGCGGGATTTTAAGACACAAAAAGGGGGAAGTGAAATTGCTTATTCCGATCTTATTATTTGCACTTGGATTTGTGATGCTGATCAAGGGCGGCGACTGGTTTGTCGACGGATCTGTCGGTATCGCGCACAGATTCAACCTGCCGGAGCTCCTGATCGGGGCGACGGTCGTCTCCGTCGGCACAACTCTGCCGGAGGTCATGGTCTCCTGCCAGGCCGCCATGCAGGGCAATGCGGGAATATCCTATGGCAATGCCATCGGATCCATCATCTGCAACGTCAGTCTGATCGCGGCGATCACCATTGCCGCCAGTCCCGGTCCCGTTAACACGAACAGTCTGAGGATCCCTGCCGGATTTTTCACTGTCGCGGCGGCCCTCTATCTGATCTTTGCCCTGACGACAGGAAGATTCGAGAGATGGCAGGGCTTTCTGTTTCTGTCGATCTTTGTGGCCTACATGGCCGTCAGCACGCTTCATATGAAGAATCATCCTGAGGAGGCGGAGCCTGCGAAGAAAGACGGAAAAAGCGGCTCCGAAAACAGCCCTCTCTACAAGGATATTCTGCTGCTGGTCGTCGGCGCCGTGGTCATCGCGATCGGCGCCAACCTTCTGGTCAACAACGGGACCCTGATCGCCCAATGGCTCGGAGTGCCGGACAGCGTGATCGGACTGACCATGATCGCCCTCGGGACCTCCCTTCCCGAGCTGATCACCGCGATCACATCCCTGATGAAGGGGCACGGCGCGCTCAGCCTCGGCAACATTATCGGAGCAAACCTCTTTAATATCGTCCTGGTATCCGGTGCCGCGATCGCGATCTCTCCCTTCAGCATTCCGTCTGAAAAGACGATCATGGGCATCAATTCCTCCTTTTTGGTGGATCTGCCGGTCATGGTCCTGGTCATGGCAATCCTGTGTGTCCCGGCCTTCATCAACAAAAAGCTGTCCCGCTGGCAGGGGATCCTGCTCCTGTGCATTTACGTATCCTTCACGGCTTATCAGTTCCTGTTTTAAATCTGAAAAGCGGAGAGCCTTGCAGATGATCAAGGCTCTCCGCTCTTTTTCACAACTCACCCGCCACTTCGATCGCCTCTTTGAGGCAATCTCAACGCGGCTGTCGCCGCAGGAAGAAAAAGAAAGCAGACCGCAAGTTCCGTGAGGTGAAACTTGCGGTCTGTCCGGCTCAATTCAGTCATGAGCTGCAGGTTTGCAATTATCGGCTTTGTTTTTTCTTTACTGCAGCCAGGATCAGTCCCAGAAGAGACGCCGTCGCCAGAATGAGCCAAAGCCCGGTCCGGTTTTCATCCCCGGTTTCCGCTCCCTTCGAGCCGCTGCCGGATGTGCCGCCCGCAGCCGTGCTGCGTCTGGTCGTGCTTTTCTTCGATGATCCGTCCGATTCGGAACTCTTCTTTTTTGTCCACTTTGCGTAGAGTGTCACATCTTTTGTGATAGCGGCATTGAAATCAAATGCTTTTCTGCATTCCCTGTCGGTAAACCAGCCGCCGAAGATATAGCCGTCAGCTGTGGGATCTTTGGGTCTGGATGCCTTTTTACCTTCCTCCACTGTCTGGGCGGCAGGTGCTCTGCCATGACCGTTGGGATCAAAGGTGACAGTATAGGTTTTTCCTTCCTCTTCCGTTTTCTCCCACTCTGCCGTAAAGGTATGATCTCCTGTCACAGTGTATTCCGCACCTGCTTTGTATTGTGACCCCTTCCAGTATTTGAACGTATAGCCTGTGCGTTCGGGGGCTCCGGGCAGTTTGATCGTATCACCCACGCCCGCCTCAATGGTGATCCTGCCGGTCCTGCCGGCCAGAGTGCCGCCGGCCAGGTCAAAGGTGAGCGTGGCTTTTTCTGCCGGAACCGGAGTCTTTCTATAAGTCGCCTTGTAGGTGGCATTCCCGGTTACCACTGCGATCTTCGGCGTCCATCCGGCAAATGTATAGGCATACTGTTCGTCGGCTTCGCGGGTCGGCTCATCCGGCTGTACGATCTTGTCCGCAGCGGTGCCATAATCATAGGCTGCGGCCTCTTTCAGTATTGTCTTCCCGTCGTAGTCCACAAAGGTCACATTGTACTGCCTCACCGTCCCGTTGAAAAGCGGTTTGTAAGTCGTAGTTTTGCCGTCGACAGTGCCCTTATCCCAACCGGAGAATTTGTAGGTGTACTGCGCGGTTGCCGGCTTCACGGGATCTTTACCCTCGTAGACAGGAGCCTTTTCACCCTCAATATAAGTATTCTCCTGCAGGACACTCCCATCTCCGTCCAGCCATTTCAGAGTATAGACATTCCTGATGGTAAAATCGCCGTTCTTCACAGCCACATCATAGTTTTTGTTGTCCGTGTACTTTGCCGTGATGACCTTTTCGTATGTTCCCGGTGTCTCGTCATTATTCGTACGGTAGTACGTGATCCTGCCAAGGTCACCATCAGCGATAAGTCCCTCAACCAAGCCGGTGAAGGAGGGATCGTTCCCGCCCTCAGCCTTAGACGCACTGTCCACCGTGATGGTCGCCCCGGCTCGCTCGATGGTGAGTGTGCCGGACTCGTAGGTGATATCGTAGTCGCCCGCCACGTTGTCCCCCGCAGCGTTCACTATGCTCGCGTTATTCACAGCTATCTCGTATTTGCCGGCATCGTTTCCCTGTCCGTCAAGCACGATGCTTGCAAGTAAGTCCCCATCCCGCAGGCCTTCGGCCGAAACCTTCCCGGCAAGTTCGGCGGGGTCTTCGTATACCGTATCGCCCTCGCCCTGGTCCTGACCGTTATAGGTGTAAGTCTGAGGCAGGCCAGTGATCGTCATCGCGGCCTGCGCGATTTCAAACATCCCTGTAGCTGTGGTATTGGCATCGAAGTTGCCCTTGCCTGTCACGATGACGGCAGCAGTGCCTGCATGCAGGTTCTTATCATAGGACAGCGTATAGTCGGTATCCTTAACGAGCTTCCTGCCCTTCCACGTGACCGTGGGCTCGGGTGTGAGCTCCGTCCCGCTGTAGATCTGGCCGGGAACTTCGACTGTCACCCCGGAGATGTCCGCCGGCAGGATCCGGAAGGTGACGGTCTTCGTGCCCGCATAGGGCTCCTTCATCGTCACGATCACCTTCGCCGTCCCTGCATCTACATTGTCCTCATAAGAGAGGTCGTAGTAATTTGGGAACACCGCATCTACGCCGTCAAATGTCACGCCGAAGAGGCCGAAGGTGGGTGTGAAGGCCTCGCCGGTATAGACCTGGTCGTCGAGCACCGAAGGGGTTATCTCCTTGAAGACCGCATGTACAGTCACGTCCCTTGCGGGCATGGTGAAGGTGGTCTCGAATCCATCGGTCTGCGCGAAGTCGATGCCATCCTTCATGGACCACTGGACCCAGCTCATGCCCTCCTCCGGCTCATTTGCCGTGATGGTGACGGTATCCCCGGCTTTGGCCGTCGCGACGTCAGCCGTGCCGCCCTCGACGGTGACGGAGTACTCTTTGGGCACGACGTGTGCCGTGATGGTCGTCCTGCCCCGGATCGGGATTGTCTGCTCTGCCTTCGTCGGGTCACCGTCTTCCCATATCGGAGCAACACCGTCGACAGTGTACCTGTCAAACATGTATTCGGGGTCCAGGTAGGTGATCCTTATGGTCACCGTGGATCCGTCAGGTACAACAAGACTACCCGATGAGATACCAAAACTGCCCTCTCCCCCGAACCGAAGTTTAACTTGGACGGGGTCATTTTTCAGGCTGAGGGTATAAAAATTAAAAACGACACTGCTTGCGCTGTCGGCTTCGTAATCAATTGTTGCCGAAACCTTCGGGTATGTGGTGGACCCTGAAACGTTGCCGCCGAAACTTATGACGTACTTACCCTCCGGAAGCGGTGCCGGAGTGGTGCTTCCCTGTTGAGATGCCTGGGAGGTATCAAAAACGTATTTCCCGTCTTTGTAGGAAATGGGCAGGCTGAATTCGGTTTCATCAGCATTGACCAGTTTGATGTTATCGCTCAGCCCCTCCTGCGGCACGCCGTCCTTCGCGATGGTAACGATGATCTGTCCATTCTGCACCCAGTCGGCGACCAGATTCACCTCTGCGAGGCTGCCGTTCGGACGGGGCTCGCCGCAGAGGTTGAGGAAATCTGCACCATCCCTGTAGAAGTTTGCAAACCCGGTACTGACCCAGCCACGCAACGCCTTACTGCCGGAATCCCAGCCGAAGGCCGAATCCGAATACGTGTCGAGCATACCCGGCTGATCGAAGAGCGCCTTCTGGACATGCTCTCCTCCTATATCACCTCCATGGAATATGACCCTGTACTCCCTGGCGTTCCACTGCGCATAGAGCGTTATAGTACTGCCGTCATCAGACAGGCTTCCGACCGGTTCTTCATCGGAATAAGCCGTCCCGGTGCCGTCCGCTTTCGTGTTCCAACCGGCAAAATCATAACCCGGCAGGGAGTAGCCGTTTGCGCTGAGTGCCTTCTTCTCGTCAGCGGCAAAGCTCTGGTCGTCCATGCTTCCCGTGCATGAAGTAGACGCCCCCGCAGGCACATTCGCAGCGAAGGTCACGGTATAGGTGATGACAGTTCCCGCTTCAGTCAACAGGTTCGCGGGAAGAGCAGTAAGCACCTCCTCCGCGGTTCCTGCTGCAGCATCGCTGGCATTTTCAACAGCCTCAGTTTCTGTTCCAGCCTCGACAGCATTCCCGCCGGGGACTTTCCTGTCATCGTCCGGCTGTGCCTGCGCATCTTCCTCCTCATCGGCAGAGTCATCCCCCTCCGTTTTGGCAGGCACTCCGGAAACAGGGTCGCTTCCTGTGCCCTGTGCTTCCCCGGTGTCTTCAACATCCTCTTCAAACCAGGCAATATATTCAGCTTTTTCAGCCTCTGCTCTTATTTCTATATCATCGGAATATATGTCGCCGTCTTTTGTCCATTTTTTGAACCTGTAACCCTTATGGGCAACAGCTTTTACTTTTTCGGATTTTTCGCCTTCCCTGACTGCCTGACTTATATGATCCCTTGTATCATCAGGGTCCGAAGACAAGGCAACACTTCCCCCGTCCTCGGCCCTGAAAACTATTTCAATTATTTCTTCCTCCCCTCCGCTCCGGGTTTCCATACTGTCCTTGTAGTCGTCAGACCTGCCGGAATCTACAGCAT
The DNA here is from genome assembly GCA_002394525.1 of Lachnospiraceae bacterium UBA4317. The sequence goes on from DGUF01000051.1 coordinate 13,491, forward strand.
CAGCCTCCCCCGGTCTTTCTTTACTTTCATCCTTTTTACTGTCCCCGCCTGCTTCTTTTATTTCAGTATGATTTTCCGTATTGGAAGATTCCGTTTTCTTCTCAGATTCTTTTTCCTTGCCCGCCTCTTCCTGGCGCTTCTTCTCTTCCTGACTCTTCTTTTCCTCCTCTTCCTTCTTCCTGAGCTCCTCCTCTTCCTGGCGCTTCTTCTCTTCCTCCTTCTTCCTGAGCTCCTCCTCTTCCTGGCGCTTCTTCTCCTCTTCCTTCTTCCTGAGTTCTTCCTTTTCCTGGCGCTTCTTCTCCTCCTCTTCCTCCTTCTTCCTGAGTTCTTCCTCTTCCTGGCGCTTCTTCTCTTCCTCTTCTTCCTTCTCCCTGAGTCCCTCCGCTTCCTGGCTCTTCTCTTCAACAGCTTTTTTTGAGTCCTCCTCGACCTCATCAGCCGTAGAGACCACTGATGCAAACTGCATCATAGACAAAGGGGCAGGTTGAAGAACCAGGGCAGCGACTAGAAAGAAGGTCAGCAAAGTCCGGAACAACCATTTCTTTTTCATTTGATCTTTTTCTCCTTTTACTCATAAAAAACTATTCTTTATTAAAAACAGTCTGGTCGTCTCTGCTATTTCTGCGTTTCTCCTCATTAAAACGATTTTTTCTCTGATATCTGATGAGTGCTGCTGAAATCAGGACCCCAAGCATGAAGAAGATCACGGCTACCAGCACATACCCGCCAACGCTGTCCGACAGCAGTGATGAAGCCGTAAACTGACCGCCTGTGTATCCGGTCATGCCCTGTAAATAGAATGTCAGGGTAAGCAATCCAGCAAAAAGCGCTGCGCTGATGCTGCCGCCAGTGAGCAGATTTTTTCTGTCTCTCTCTCTTTGAAGCCCGGCTGCCCGTTCGTGCATGAGCCGGATCCGCTCCTCATTGCTTCTCATGGCATGGTCAACCTCCTCTCGTAAAAGTTTTTTCACTTATATAGATACCTGAAATCCCCCCCACCCCCCTCAGGGCGTAAAAAAATATTGCACAAATTTCAACGTTCGAAATTGTGCAATATTTCGTAATTTTGTATGTGGGATCAAGGTCTGGATAAAAGCCGGTTATTCCTCTGCTGTTTTCCTTCGAGGCACGGCTCTGCGGAGGATCAGGGCGATGGCCGTCGTAAAGAGCGGGATTAAGTACCCGATCAAGGCCAGGGCTCCAGTCTGCGAGACCAGGATATTGTAAATACCGTGATACGTGATCGAAACGGCCAGGAGCGCGACTGTTCCGGCTGCCCGCAGCCAGATCCTGTCCCAGAGACGCAGGATCCCGGCTGCCATGATAAACGCGCACACTACATGCATCGCGCCGGTGCCAAAGCCCCGGATCAGAAGATGCAGGATCCTGTCGGCGCCGTTCGTCATCAGGTAGCATACGTTTTCAAAGGTCGCAAAACCGATGGAGGTCATCAGACAGGAGTCCGCGATATCCTCTGTGCGCGGTTCAAAGATCAGAAGATAAAACAGGATCGGGAAGAGCTTCATGGCCTCTTCCACGAGCGGTGATATCTCCATTGAAGCAGATAAAAGATCCGCCCCCTGAACAGCTGCGATAAAGGTGCTGATATAGGACGACAGAAGGCAGGCCGACATGCCAGAGAGCAGGAAGAGCAGCATGCGCTTTCCCTTCCCCCTCGCGCAGATCAGGGCGATCAGCAGAGGCGCAGCCAGGCAGACAAAGATGTTTTCGATGTAATTCATCCGTCCACCGCCTTTCCGAGTGCTGCCGGGAATAGCAGAAACGTGGCCGAGAGCAGGGTATCGAACCAGAAGTACGGATGCGCCAAAGTGTCGTATGTGCCGAAACAGGAGGCCGTCCAGGCGGCGTATTCCGCGGTACAGAACAGCAGCACTACGATAAAGACCGGTTCCTTACGGGACAGGAGCATGTCCAATGCATGCCACATCAGGAGGCTCATGAACACCGCCGTGATAATGTTCCCGATCCAATCCCCGAATTGCATGTAAAACACGCACATCCCGGCGGAAAACACAGGTATGATCCAGAGGATCTTCCGGTGTTTCTTTTCCTCACGGGACCTTCTCAATTCAAACAGGAGCAGAAGCAGGAAGAGGTAAGAGGCGTACCAGCTGAGGTAGGGGATGTAGGAATAAGCAGGCGTTCGCCCATACAGCACAAGAAAGAGTTCCCAGTACAGGTCCCCCAGAAAGAATACCCCGGATGCCAGAGCCAGAACGATCCAGGCACGGTTTTGCTCAAGGACCCCTTTCCGGACAGCGACGACCGTACAGATCCCCGTCGTAATGAGCTGGATGGCGTTTTCGATGATCTCGATCATAGGTCATCTCCCGGATCTTTTGCCTTCTTCAACCCAGCCGCCTCTGCGCTTTCCTCCTGCACGTCGACAGCCCCCGCATGTCGTTCTTCCCTTTCCTGCCATTTTTTAAGCCGGAAACAGAAAATAGTGACCGAAACTCCCAAAAGAAACGCGATGGTCCCGATAACGATATAGCCTAAAAGGCTGCTCCCGGAGAAGATGCTGGCACTCATGCTGCCCTGATTCTCTTCAGACACGAAGGCCCGCGAGAATCCTGGCATGAAAACAGCGAGAGCGATAACAGCCGCAAAGCACGCCGTTATGCTGACTGCCTGTATGATCGCAGTCCTGTGCTGCCTTTTCTCTTTTTCCAGCTCCGCCGCCCGCTTATGCATCGCGGCGATTCGTTCCTCATTCGTGCGCATTCGTGATCCCTTCTTTCATAAGTTCTGTCCGCAGGATCCTTTTTCCTCTCTGGAGCAGCTTGTCTATTCTTTTTTTACTGATACCCATAACAGCAGACGCCTCGGCATAGCTCAGGTCCTCAAAATAGACAAGCCAGAGCGCCTCCTTCAGTTCCGGATCAATCCGCTCAAGACACAGATGGAGGATACGCCTTTTTTCTTTATCCTGAAGACGCTCCTCCGGCGAAAAAATGCCGGCAAGTTCCTTCTCTGCTCCTTCCAGACTGAAACTCTCGATCCGGCTTTCCCTGCTGTGAAAGCGGGAAGCCAGGTTCCTGGCCGTCTTATACAGATAAGCTTTGAACCCGCCCTCCCGGATGCGGGGCTTTTTGACCATGATCCTGGCGAACGCCTCGACTGTCAGGTCCTCCGCATCCTGCCAGTTGCGCAGATACCCGTACAGGAAGACAGTCAGGCTGTCGCCATATCGGATCATCAGCCTGTCGTAAGCCGATGTATCGTCTGACAGAAACTGACGATAGGATTCATCATCTCTGTTCACAGCGGCTGCCCTCCTTTCTTTCCAGTGCGTTTCCTGCGTTCACAATAATGATAAAGGCTTCTGCTCCGGGTGATATATTCAGTATTTAGCCAACAGGTGAATGTTTAATCATTATATCATCTGCAATTTTCTTCATCAACGAAACAAGGATCACCCTGTAAAACACATACACCAGGAGCATCAAAAGCAGAAGATTGATTTTGCACGCCGCTTTAATCTCATCAGCAAAGGCAAATATGAAGGCGGAATACTGCAAGGAATTCAAAAAAGTTCATATAATCACTGCTCTGCGCACTCCGAAATACTGAAATACTCATACAATCTCATACAATCACTGCAGAACAGCTTTCAGAAAATCCTGAAGGCCTGTAGGGCCCTCTGCCGCATCAGGGCATCCAGTGTCTGCCAGCCGGACCCTCTTATTGGAGCCGTGACAATCGCTGCCGGTCGTGATATAAGGGAGTTCTGTATGATACATTATCCCCTTCCCGAATGATTCTTTTATCTCCATAGGTTGCGGAACTGCAAGGGTGTCATGCCGGTTTCCTTCCGGAAAGCCGAGATCAGATGAGATGCACTGCAGAAGCCGCTGTGCTCCGCGATGGTCTCCACGCTCAGGGACGTTGTATCCAGAAGCTCCCGGGCCGCATTGATGCGGGCCTGCAGAATGTACTGGTGCGGTGTGACCCCCATAATTTTCCGAAAGCTCCGCACATAGTAGCTGACACTCATAGCTTCCCGGCCTGCCAGATGCGGAACCGACAGATTCTCCTTAGCATAGTGGACCCGGATGTAGGCGGCAGATTCCCGGATGGATCTCTCGATCTCCGTCTCGAAGCGTTCCTGGGCGGAGCGCATCATCAGAGAAAAGAAATAGTGGACACACACGGAAAGCTCATGGGGGTCCATCCCGTCGCTCTTATCCAGCAGAATAAAGATTCTGTCCAGGATCTCCCGGACGCCCGGATATCTTCGCAGCTTCATGGTGTTTCCGCCTGTGCCGGTGATCAGACGCACATAGGGCAGGCACCCGCGCCCGTCCATATGCATCCAGATCATGCGCACCTCCGCCCCGGCTGTCCGGTACAGATGGGGTTCTCCCAGATGCATCAGGATCATGTCTCCCGGGCACATTTCTTTTTGTTCTCCGCCGTACTGCATCTGCAGGCAGCCCTCCTCCACCAGGATCATCTGGCAGGTTCTGATCTCCGAGGCCTCGCGGGCAAACTGATACGTGCTGTCACAGTGGTAGATCCCCGCTCGCTCAATATAAAAAAGATTCTCTTTGGTAAAGGGGTCCGCCTCATGAAAAAAGCGGAGAGAATCGTCCAGTACGCCCTGGTCTATGATCATTTCTGTTTCCTTTCA
>DGUF01000051.1:18265-21440 GCA_002394525.1 Lachnospiraceae bacterium UBA4317
CCCCTGCTTCGCCGCCGTCAGCCGCCGCAGCCGGGGTTTTTATTTTTGTTTCTGGCATGCATATATTCAGACCTTTCTGTACCTGCCCGGCTTTTCATAAATCCAACTGTCTGTGCAAACACAAACCCAGCCCCTTAATAGTATCATTTTTTGATATTTTGCGTCAATAACTTGCAGTGACGTCATGAACACCTCTTGGTAAAATCCCATTAAAACAAGCAACAACCAAATATTCAATAAAACGATACACTCATCCGGAAAGTAATGTTTTGATAATGCAATATTATTTTTTGACATTACCTTCCGGCGGCATTTCATGACACCGAGGTCAGAATGTGGTTGACGGGGCTCAGAGCCAGCGGATAACCTTTGACCCGTATCATTTCATTAACAATCACTAACAACAGACCACAAAACAAAGTTTCATATTAATCAGTCATTCAAAATCAGTCATTTAACAAAGCAGGTAAAAACAAAGAATATCTACGAGGAGGGTAAGACAATGGGAAACAGCAGAAAAGAAGTCAGAATCGGCCTGATCGGCGGCGGCTGGATGGGAAGGGCGCACACGACCTCCTTCCACAACGCGGGTATGATCTTCGGCGACCAGCTTCCGGTATTTGAAGTGGTCTCCGACGTCAATGAGGAGCTCGCCGCCAAATTCGCAAAAGCCAACGGCTACCGCCGCTATACAGATGACTGGAAGGCAGTCGCCTCGGATCCGGATGTGGATCTGGTCGATGTCGCGACCCCCAATTCCATGCACTACGAGATGGTCAAGTACGCACTGGAGCACGGCAAGCACGTCTTCTGTGAGAAGCCCCTCTCTCTTTCCGCAAAGGAGTCCAGGGAACTCTCCGATCTGGCGGAGGCAAAGGGCCTGGTCAACTACTGCGGTTTCTCCAATGTCATGAATCCCGCCAACCAGTATGTCCACGACCTCATTCAGAGCGGAAAACTGGGACGCATCATGCGTGTCCACGCAACCTATGATCAGGATATGCTGCTGGATCCCTCCATTCCGATCGCATGGAGGCACATCCGCAGACTGGCCGGCACCGGCGCCCTCGGCGATCTGGGCTGCCACCTGCTCTCCGTCTCCCAGTTCCTTCTGGGCGACATCACAGAGGTCATGGGTGTTGAATCCATTGTCATCCCGGAGCGCCCCGCAAAAGCCGGCTCCACCGAGATGCAGAAGGTGGAGAACGACGACCTCATCACCTTCCTGGTCAAGTACGCGAATGGAGCTATCGGAGATTTCTCCTCCTCCCGCGTCGCAACCGGCCGCAAGAACTATTTCTACTATGAGATCCAGGGCACCGAGGGAAGCGTCGTCTACAACCTGGAGCGCATGTGCGAGGTCCAGGTCTACTTCAAGGCGGATGCGGACATCGACAACGGCAGGGACTGCGGCTTCCGCACCGTTCTGCTCAATCCTCAGCATAAGGGCTTCAAGTGGTTCCAGCCCGCAGGCGGCATCGCCATCGCCTTTGACGACATGAAGACCCTGCAGGCCCATACCTTGATGGAAGCCATGGAAGGCAAGCCTTATTTCTGCAACTTTGCCCTGGGCGCAAAGGTCGACGGTGTCGTCGATGCAGTCGAGCGCTCCCTCGAGAGCAAGACCTGGGAGAAGTGCTGACCACAGAACGTTGTGACCAGATTCATCATACAACCTGCTGCAGCATACGCAGCTGTGAACGGAGGTAATAAAAACAACTATGTTCAACAATGTCAAACTCGGCATCGCCCCGATCGGGTGGACCAACGACGATATGCCGCAGCTCGGCGGCGAACTCACCTTTGAGCAGATGATTTCCGAAGCGGCACTCGCGGGCTTCCAGGGAACGGAAGTCGGCGGCAAGTTCCCGACTGACCCCGCAGTCCTCAATAAGGCCCTGAACCTTCGGGGTATCAAGATCGCCAGCCAGTGGTTCTCTTCCTTCCTCTGCTCCACGCCTTACGAAGAGAATGAGAAGGCCTTTATCCGCCAGCTTGACTTCCTGGAGGCTGTCGGCGCCAGCCGCATCAATGTCTGTGAGCTCACCCGCTGCCTGTTCGCGGAGGAATGCTCCATGTTCGGAGACAACAAGCCCATCGCAACGGACGAGGAGTGGGAACTGCTGACCACCGGCCTCAACAAGCTCGGCAAGATCGCCGCTGACCGGGGTTTCAAGCTCTGCTTCCACCACCATATGGCGACCGTAGTCCAGACTTTTGATGAGACAAAGCGCCTCATGGACAATACCGATCCCCGCTATGTCTGGCTCTGCTTTGACACAGGACACTTCACCTTTGCCAAAGAGGACGCCGTGCGCGCTGCGCAGGAGTTCGGCCCCCGCATCGGCCATGTCCACCTCAAAGACATCCGCCCCGACCGCATGGAGACTGCCTACAAAGAGGGCTACCGCTTCCGCAAAGCTGTCCTGGAGGGCTGCTTTACCATTCCCGGCGACGGCTGCGTCGACTACCCCGGCGTCTTCGAGGCTCTGCGCAAAGCCCATTACGAGGGCTGGTTCATCGTAGAGGCCGAGCAGGATCCCGCTAAAGCCAATCCTTTTGAATATGCCTGCATGGCCAGGGACTACATCCGCAGGACCGCATCCATCTGAAAATAGAAAGAAGAAATCACACTGCTGTGCTGATTTTCACACAGCTGTTTGTATAGGAGCGCCGCAAACAGCCCTGATGGCAGTAGAGAAACCGATTTCGCGGATCTCTCATCGCCCTGTCGCGCAGAGCGCTCCGGAATGGAGATTACCATGGAAAAAATTCGTTTCGGTATCATCGGCATCGGAATGATGGGAAAGATGCACATGACCAACCTGCAGCGCAATCCTTATGCGGAGGTCGTCGCCGTCTGTGCACGGACTCCTTCCAAGATCAAGGCTGTCCAGGAAGAGTTCAATGTTCCCAACGGCTATACCAGCATCAATGAGATGCTGGAGGACTGCGAGCTCGACGCCGTTGTCGTCGCAACCGGCGCCGCCCAGCACAAGGAAGCCTGCCTGGCCGCCTGCAAGGCCGGCAAACACATCTTCTGCGAAAAGCCCCTGGCTAAGACTCTTGAAGACTGCGCAGAGATTGAAAAAGCTGTCGCGGAAAACGGGACAAAGCTCTTCACCGTCGGTTTTATGCGCCGCTTCGACCCTTCCTACGCGGAGGCAAAGGAAAA
>DGUF01000046.1 GCA_002394525.1 Lachnospiraceae bacterium UBA4317
GCGGGCGGTCTTTTCATCGCCGTACAGAGCGACCTCTTCCGGTCTGAGAGCTGCCGTTTCATAGAGATCCCCCTGTTTCCAGCCCATTTCACTGTGTTCCCGGACCCAGCGCTCGTGTTCCATCGGCGCAAAGACCTCGATCTGCTCCTCCGAGAACTCCGTGATCATGTCATAGTCCACAGGCCGGTCTGTGTAGAAACAACCCAGCGCGTCCAGGTATCCGGCAAAGCTCTTGGCCTGATTGATATTGGAGATCTGGTACTCGAGGGAGAGCTCCTCGAACTCCTTCTCCAGCTCCTCCGTGGGAATGGTCTCCTCCTCTCCCTGATAGTCGTAGCGGGCGTTGAGAGCGACCGCAAAATCATACAAGTGCAGGAAATTGCTGGCGGAGAGATAGGTGTGCTTGCTCTTGCGGTCGACCTCTGCGATACTCGGCACCACCGTCAGCGGAATATCCGCCGTGTCGACGATCTTCTCGATGTCGCCCGTGAACCGCTCCTCTTTTTCCGCCATATCCGAGTAGGCCTTGAGCCTGGGGGCATCCCCTGCCTCGCCGTTCTTCTCCCAGGCCCTGTAGGATAGCTTGAAGGCATCGATCTTGTCCTGCTCGTCCTGATCATAATAGTAGATGGCCCGGATGGAATTATTTGAAAAATCGAAGGAGGCCGCCATGGGATGCAGCTCGGTCCTGGAATTCCTGCCGTAGGCGATGCGGTCCCAGCACTGCAGCTCATCGCAGAGCATCAGCATGTAGGCGAGAGGGTGGACCTCCATCCGCAGGGGCTCCTTGTGTTTCTCCTTGTCCTTGTAAAAAGAGATCGCGAACTTGAAGAGACTGTTGTGCAGAAGGATCGCCGTCAGAGCATCCACATGCTTTTCGTTCACCTGATCGATCCCGAGAGAATTCACGATCTCCCGGTAGAGCCTCGCCGAACTGAAATAGGCATGATCCATGAAATATCCGAAGCCGTCCGGGTTGATCGGCTTGTCGTGGATCTTCTCCAGCATATATGCCTCATCAAAACCATAGGCCTCCCCCAGCTTGTCCGTGATCCCGAAGGCGAACAGGTCTTCGGTCGAGGCAAAGGTTCTGCCGTAGAGCTCCTCAAAGTGCTTCTTCGCCTCGTCCCCCAGCGCCGTGATCACATCCACATCGCGGTAGGCGAGATAGAGGCTTCCCTTCCCGCGGTCACTCCCGGCGACCTCATAATAGGACATGACCTGCTCGAAGGGCAGCTCAAAGGGATATCCAATGTCATGGAAGAGCGATGTCAGCCCCCAGTACTCGAGGAAGCAGCAGGCGGCCGCATGGTCCTCCTCCCGGTTTTTCTCCGACAAATCAAACCCGTAAAAGGCCTTGAATTTCTCCCTGAAGGCCCTGTTCGTCTCATAGATGGCCAGTCCCAGCGCAAAGACATAGACAGAGTGGGAATAATGATCGCGGTGCTTCATCAGGAGTGAGCTGCCGTTGGACTCATATTCCGAAAGCAGTTCCACCATCTTCTTGGACTTGCCGTAGTGGCCGAAAAAGATCTCCAGATAACAGTAATAGATCGTATAGGCATCCTCCGCCACACCGGAATCGATGAACTTTTCCAGCTCCCGCTCCAGACACAGGCGGTTGACATCCATCTGCATATTGTAGGGGATCTGCCCCTTTCTCAGACCGGTTCCCGTGTATTTTCCGGTCTCCATTTCCCGGTCCGCAGCGGGATCAAAACAGAGTCCTTCGCACCGGTCATGAAGAAAGCGGAGCGAGGCGGACTTGAGGTCATTTTTCTTCCCCGTGGAATGAAGGGCCGGCTGCGCAGGCCCCGCCTGTCCTCCAAATCTGGCGCAATTGACCTTGCGCATGTTCCCGATCGCCGAATAAGACATATCCAACTCCTTTCAGTGACTTCATTGCCACAAATGCGCACATTCCCCTGACCCTCACAAAGCGGAGCAGAGTCCGCACCGGTCTGCCAGCCCCAGGAAATAACCGTGCTGGCTGTCACTCCCGTCTCCGGCCCGGACAGTTTCCCGTATCCATTCCCTGGTAAGATCGTTTCCCATGGCGCGGCCGGAACACAGAACGGCAATGACTGCGTCCGCCTCATCCGTGATCATTCTGCGGTCCATCTGCTTCAGGATCTCATAAATATTGTAAGTAAAAGGATCCATAAGACGGTATTTCCTGCTCCTGGAGACCCTTCCATACCGTTCCTCATAGACCATCATGATATAGGCGTCAAAGATCGACCTGATTTTTCCTGCTCTTTCCTCCTCACTGCTCCACGAGCTGTCACCGCAGGGTTTTAACAGTTTTTCCGTGCGGTCACTCAGATTATGGTAAGGTTTGCGCTCTGTCTGACCTTCTGCCCATTCATCCAGCTCCTCATCCGGCACTTCCTGCAACCCGGCGAGCCATTCCCCCGCCTCAAAGGCAAAAGGCCCCTCTTTTTCTATCATCTGTCTGCAGAATTCCTCTATATCCTCCCGCAGCACGTCACTTTTAAGCCCGCACCAGTACGTGTAGCTGTTATCGTCAGTGCGGTCCCCCCAGCTGTAGCCGGTCAGACGGCAAAAGGCAAATCTTCCGGTCACATCATCTCTAAATGCCGCTTTCTTCAATACTTCACTGTCATTTTCCCTCGCAGCCTGTTCCCTGATCACACAGTACCTGCTCCAGTCCTCATCCGGACCGGCCCCGTCTGCCGGACCGGGAAATGTCTCCCCGATCCTGTACCTTCGCCTGAACTTTGGCATCCACCACCCCCGGCCATGGATCGCTATATACTCGATCAGCTGCCTGTCCAGTCTACGGTCAAGCCCTGTACAATCTGACAAATACAGGTCCCCCGATCTCAGTCTGTCCCAGTCATCACTGAACACGTTAAACCCCATCAGAACCTCCCGGGTAAAAAACACGAAAAAGCGTAAACTCTGTTTTCATCATACCATAATAAGTGATTTTTTGCCGTATATTCATCCATTAATAATTCTTATAGCGTATATCATTGCAGCATTTACCAGTTTTCGAAGAAAATAATACATACATAAGTGCAGGTTATTCCAAGCCACAGTCCTTCCTGCAGGTCCCCCCGGACACAAAAAGCCCGCGCAGGTGCCGGATCTGTTTTGCAGATCCGGCACCCGCACGGGCATAAAAAGGCATAAAAAAATGGAGACGACGGGATTCGAACCCGCGACCTCAGCGTTGCGAACGCTGCGCTCTCCCAACTGAGCTACGTCCCCATAGTCAGTCCGGACCGTTGACCGGTCCGGACTTCATATGACATATGTATTTGTCCGACTTGACTATTATAGCACCTTTTTTATAAAAGGAAAGAGGAAATTTTATTTTTTTCGAAAACCGCTTCTAACCGGATTTTTGATCGTGTAAAGCAGTTTCCCTTCCGTTGATATACCTGACAGATCTTCCGGATCTCTTACCTCTTGTTGCGGAGGAAGGACGGGATCTCGAGGTTCTTCTGCTGGCGGGCACCCGTGCCTGCGGGGCGGCTGTAGCCGGCAGAGCTTCCGAGCTGTCTCTCAAAACCGGTCTTGAGGTCTCTGCTGTAAGGGCTGTTGCCCTTGCCTGCAGCGCTGCCGAAGATGGTATTGGGGGAGATGACGTCCTTGTTGCCGATGCCGGTCGCTATGACGGTGACGTCGCAGGCGTCGGTGTTGCTGTCATCATACATGGCGCCGAAGATGATGTTGACATCCTCGCCGGCCTGCTCCTGGACGTAGCTGGCAGCGTCGGAAGCGTCCGCCAGGGAGATATCGCCGGAGATGTTGATGATAACGTCGGTCGCGCCGTTGACGGTGGTCTCGAGCAGAGGGCTCTCGACAGCCATGCGGACTGCGTCGGTCGCCTTGGTCTCGCCCTTGCCGTAGCCGATACCGATGTGGGCGACGCCCTTGTCGCGCATAACGGTCTGGACATCCGCGAAGTCGAGGTTGATGATCGCGGGGACATTGATCAGGTCTGTGATTCCCTGGACTGCCTGCTGGAGGACTTCATCCGCCTTCTTGAGGGCCTCGGGAAGTGTGGTCCTGCGGTCCATGATCTCGAGCAGCTTGTCATTGGGGATGACGATCAGGGTGTCGACGTTTTCCTTAATATTCTCGATGCCGGCAAGCGCGCGGGTCAT
>DGUF01000229.1:0-9272 GCA_002394525.1 Lachnospiraceae bacterium UBA4317
GAGGTCATGATCTCGCTGGCGGAAAAGAAAAAGAGTTTTTCGCCCCTTCTTTTCAAGGGGCTCTGCGCCTCCATAGAAGTGGAGGGCCTGCAGGACCGCAGAAGGGACCTGCTGCGGGCGGTCTGCATCCAGCTGATCCGGGCCCAGGATATCTCCCCGCGGGCGCATACCTGGTATGTGCGGGCGCTGGAGGAATCGGTCTCCCTGACCAATCTGGAGGAGTACAGGCTGCGGAGCGCACCCGTCGACGATTCCTTTTACCGCCTGCCCGCCGGCTGCAACGCCATTCTGCGGACAACGGCCTCCAGGGCCCAGCGGGCCGTCCTGTGCTATGACCGCTTCCACAGGGAGCAGGTCTTCCCGATCCGGGACGGGGCGGCGCCCATGTCTGTCCACGGAAACGCCAATGTGATCTTTCTGGAGGACGGGGCCGGCAACCGCTATACCAGTAGTCTGCCCTATACCCTGGACCTGCAGGAGGACGGGCCGGATGCCGGGGGTCCCGGATCCGGCGGCGCGGGAGAGGATCTCCATGCCCTGGCTGTCCGGATCGGGTTCGGGGACAGGGATACGGACCTGGCTGATCTCACGCCGGAGACTGCCGCCGCTGCCGGGCGCCTGCTGGACAGCGGGGCTCTGAGGCCGGAGGCCAGGACAGACCTGCTCCTGCGCTGCCTCGAGGCCTGTGACAGGGCCGGGGAGGCCCCGGAGGAAGGGGAAGACTACGGGGCGGCATCCGCCCGCTATTTTCTGTCCAGGGTGGATCCGTCCGCCTGTGAGGCCCCGGAGCGGGCCCGCTTCCTGCGCTTTCTGGAGAAGGCGGGAGAGTATGAGACGGCCGCGCAGTGGCTCGCGGCCTGCGGGACAGAGGGAGTCGACGCGGAGCTCCTGGGCAGGCTGTGCCTGGGCCTTCCCTGGGAGGCGGGCTATGAGACCGTGCTGGTCCCGGCCGCCTGGGAGGCTTTTTCAAAAGGAAATACGGACAGCCGGCTCCTGGCCGGGCTGGCCGCCTCCTTCCAGGGCCTGTCCGACGAGCTCTGCCTGCTCCGCAAGGCCTGCGCCGACGGCGGGCTCTCCACGGGAGACCTGGACGGCCGGCTGGTCCGCCAGATGCTCTACAGCGGGGCTGTGTCCGGCAGCCATGCGGGCGTGATCGTCAGCGCGGGCGAGAAGCTGGGCGAGGCCTTTCTGCCCGCCGTCGCCCGCTATGCCGACTATGCCTTTTCGGAGGGGATCTCCATGGGGATCCGCATGACGGACCTGGTCGTCAGGCTGATCGCCGAAGGCAGGGACCAGGCCGCGGATATCTGCAGGATCGCCTGCCTCAAGGAGCTCTCCATGCGGCAGGGGGATTATTCCGACAGGGAGCGGACCGCGATCTCGGCCAGCCTTTCCGTCCTGCTCTCGAAGGGGGTCATTTTCCCTTTCTACAGGCAGTTCCCGGGCTTTGACGACCGCCTGGATCTCTATGCCGAGGAAACCCTGATGCAGTACCACCCCTCCTCCCATGAGGAGGCCGGCGGCAGGCACATCGTCTTCCACTACGCGACCTCCCGGCGCGGCGAGGCGGGCTCCTACCGGTCCCGCCCCATGAAGGAAATGTACAGAGATTTTTATGTATCGGGATTTCTCCTTTTTTATGGAGAACAGATGCATTACTATATCACAGATGACCAGGCGGAAAAGCATGTCGTGCAGAGCGGCATGATCGGCCAGGACGCGAGGATCCCGGAGAACTGTTCCGGGCGCTTCGGCCTGATTAACGAGACGACCAGGGCGGCGGCCCTCAGGGATTATGACGAGGCCCTGTCTCTGCTGACGGCCTATTACCGCAGGTCATATCTGCAGAACGAGCTCTTCCGCCGCTGACGGCAGCGGTTGCCTTTGCGGCCATGCCGGCGGCGGAGCCTGCGCTCTCTCTGATCCGGCTGCCGGTCCTGCAGGAGCAGACAGCCTGTTTCATTACGAGGAAATACCAGACTATGATCATTTCGAAATCACCTGTGGGCAAATATCTGCTTGGGATCGATCTTTCGGACCAGTACTGCCAGATCTCATGGATCTATAATAAACGGGCCAGGTTCGGGCGCGGCTTTATCAATGCCGCGACGGGGGGAGTCTCCAGGGAGCCTGTGACCTTTTCGACGGTGAGCGGCAGGGAGGTCTTCAATATACCCGCCGTACTCTACAAGCCGGAGGATTCCGCGGTCTGGGCCGTCGGCCAGGAGGCCGTGGAGCTGGCGGAGGAGGGCGGAGGGACCCCGGTCTCGGGTCTTCTGCAGAAGGCAAGGGAGGATGTCCGCATCTCCGTCGAGGGGGAAAAATACAGCGCGGGGCTCTTGCTGGCCCTCTTTCTGCGCAGGTGTCTGGCCATGCTGGAGCCGGAGATCACCAAGGACCAGATCGCGGCGGTCGTCTTCACCTCCGCGGACATGGATTACGCGATGGAGCAGACCCTGATGCGGGCCTTCGGCCGCATGGAGCTGGATGTGCCGCAGGTCCTGTGCGAGAGCCATGAGGAATCTTTTTACAGCTATATGCTGATGCAGGACGCGGAGCAGCGGCGCGCGGGCATGCTCCTGTGTGATTACGGGCAGGAGGAGACGATCCGCTTTTCCACCCTCCTCTATAACCGCAGGACCAGCCCGGTCGTCTACTGGACGGAGGCGGAGGAGAAGCGCCTGCCCGGGGGGCTGACCCCGGCGAACAGGGACAGGGAGTTCGCGGCTGCCGCCAAAGAGGTCCTGGACCGGCGGGCTGCCTCCTGCGTCTACCTGACCGGCCAGGGCTTTGAAGGAGACTGGCTCAGGGATGCGGCGGTATACCTCTGCAGGGGCCGCAGGGTCTTTCAGGGGGAGAACCTCTTCAGCAAGGGGGCTGCCTACAGCGCCCTCCTCCATGTGGACAGGCCTTCGGAGATCCCGGAGAGCATTTATCTGGCTCCGGACGCCCTTCACTCCAATATCGGGATCGAGGTCCTGCTCCGGGAGCAGACGGGTTATCATGTCCTGCTGGACGCCGGGACCAAGTGGTACAACGCCGAGATCGAGGAGGACTTCATTCTGGAGAACGGAAAGGAATTCAGCCTGGTCCAGACCCCGGTGACGGGAGGGGAGACGAGGAGTCTGACCGTCCACCTGGACGGGATCCCGGACCGGCCGGACCGGACGACCCGGATCCGGGTCGTTCTGAACATGCCGCAGCCGGACAAACTCAGGGTCCAGGTCACGGACCTGGGCTTCGGGGAGATCTTCCCTTCGGACGGAGGAAGCTGGGAGGAGACCTTTTCCGTGTAAAACATGGTCCGGACCGGAAGCTCTGATGCAGGTGCTCTGATACAGGTTTTGAGGAAATAGAATGGGCAGAATATTAACAGTGGCGGGGAGGCAGGCCGACACCCCCTACCGGATCAGAAAAATAGAGAGGAATGTCTATTCCGCGGAGGAGCTCTGCTACTCCCTGGCCCAGTGCGCGGATTTTATGGATGAGGAGATCATGGACCCGGCGCTGGCGGACTGGCTCTCCGAATCCTGCGGTCTCCATGAGCTGGGGCGGCTCCTGCACGGGCAGCTCCGGGGCCGGCACGGCGTCAGGGATTTCGTGGGCACGATCCTGCGGGAATGCGGCTATCTCCCCGCGGGAGAGTCGGCCAGGGTCCTGGCCAGGATGGAGGCCGGCAGGGGGATGGAATCGATCTCCAGGGACCTGTCCCGGGCGCAGGCGCTCGCGGGCCGGGGCCAGATGCGCCAGGCCCAGAACACCTACACGGAGCTTCTGGACAAGCTGCCGGATATGGAGCGGGGGACCAGGGCCCAGATCTGGAAGGAAAAGGGCCTGCACTACGCCGACAGCTTTCTCTTTGAGAGGGCGGCGGACTGTTTCCGCAAGGCCTGGGACCTGTCCCCGGTTCCGGAGCATGCCTTCTGGTATATCGCTTCTTTATATATGTATATGGACGGCGAGGACTACAGGCAGTTCCTGGGGCAGCATCCGGAATTTTATGAGAGCGCCTATCAGGTGGAGCAGCGCGCGGCCCGGGCGGAGAGCCGCTTTAAATCGGGAAGTGAGAGCCGGCAGCTCAGGCGCCTGCGCCAGCTCCGCAGAGAGAACCAGGAGGAGGCATTTTCCTCCAGGCTCGGGCACACCCTCAAGGGGATGCAGGAGGATTACCGCCAGAGAGTGACCTCGTCGGTCTGAAGGATCGCTTGACGCGGGGACGGGACCTGTACTATATTTAGGGACTGTAAAAGCTTGATACGTAAAAAGCTTTGGTAAAAAAGGCTTCATTCATCAGAGGAAAGGAAGAGACGAGATGGCAACGGACAGATATTCAAGTCCGCTCTCCGAGCGGTATGCAAGCCGGGAAATGCAGTATATTTTTTCCCAGGACATGAAGTTCCGGACATGGAGAAGGCTGTGGATCGCGCTGGCGGAGATCGAACAGGAGCTGGGTCTGGACATCACGGATGAGCAGATCGCCGAGTTGAAGGCCCATGCGGAGGACATCAATTACGAGGAGGCCAGGGCCAGGGAAAAGATCGTGCGCCACGATGTCATGAGTCATGTCTATGCCTACGGCCTGCAGTGTCCCAAAGCCAAGGGGATCATCCACCTGGGCGCGACCAGCTGCTATGTCGGCGACAATACGGACATCATCATCATGCGCGAGGCCCTGCGTCTGGTGCGGGGCAAGCTGGTCAATGTCCTGGCCAAGCTGGCGGATTTCGCGCAGGAATACAAGGCTCTTCCCACACTTGGATTTACCCATTTCCAGCCGGCCCAACCCACGACGGTCGGCAAGAGGGCCACGCTCTGGATGCAGGAGTTTGAATTGGCCCTGGCCGAGGTCGAGCACGCCCTGGGGAGCCTGAGGCTTCTGGGCAGCAAGGGAACGACCGGCACCCAGGCCTCCTTCCTGGAGCTCTTTGACGGAGACCTGGACAAGGTCGACCGCCTGGATCCCATGCTCGCCGAAAAGATGGGCTTTGACCGTTGCTTTGCGGTCTCCGGCCAGACCTATCCCCGCCTGCTGGACACCATCGTCCTGAACGCGCTGGGGATCGTCGCCTCGGCGGCCATGAAGATGGGCACGGACATCCGGCTGCTGCAGCACCTCAAGGAGGTCGAGGAGCCCTTCGAGAAGACCCAGATCGGGTCCTCCGCCATGGCCTACAAGCGCAATCCCATGCGGAGCGAGCGCATCTGCTCCCTGGCCCGCTATGTGATGGCGGATGTGATCAATCCGGCGGTCACGGCCGGCACCCAGTGGTTCGAGCGCACTCTGGACGACTCCGCCAACAAGCGGATCTCCGTGCCGGAGGGCTTCCTGGCCGTGGACGGGATCCTGGACCTCTGCCTCAATGTCACGGATGGGCTCAAGGTCTATCCCAAGGTCATTGAAAAGAGACTGCGGTCCGAGCTGCCCTTTATGGCGACCGAAAATATCATGATGGATGCCGTCAAGGCGGGCGGCGACAGGCAGGAGCTCCATGAGAAGATCCGCACCCTGTCCATGCAGGCAGGCAGAAGGGTCAAGGAGGAAGGCCTGGACAACAACCTTCTGGAGCTCATCGCGGCGGATCCCGCCTTCGGCCTGTCCCTCGAGGACCTGGAAAAGACCATGGATCCCTCCAGGTATGTCGGCTGTGCCCCTCATCAGGTGGACCGCTACCTGGCGGAGGTGATCCGGCCGATCCTGGACGCCAACAGGGACCTGCTGGGCCTTGAGGCGGAGATCAACGTCTGATCGCCCGGAAGGATTTTTGGGGAAGACTGATAAACGGGGCCGTGCAAAAGAGACGCGACAGAACTGTACCTGTAAAAGAATCGGAGGAATATTAGATTATGGTAAAAGCTGTTGTTGGTGCAAACTGGGGAGATGAAGGCAAGGGAAAGATCACGGATATGCTGGCGGATTCGGCGGATATCGTCATCCGCTTTCAGGGCGGTGCCAATGCCGGACACACGATCGTGAATGAATACGGGAAATTCGCCCTTCACACCCTTCCCTCCGGTGTTTTTCACCAGAGGGTCATGAATATCATCGGAAACGGTGTCGCCCTCAATATCCCGATCCTCTTCAGGGAACTGAAGAGCATTGAGGACCAGGGCGTCCCCGCCCCCAACCTCATGATCTCGGACCGCTGCCAGGTCGTCATGCCCTACCACATCCTCTTTGATGAGTGCGAGGAGGAGCGCCTGGCGGGCAAGTCCTTCGGCTCCACAAAGTCGGGAATCGCTCCTTTTTATTCAGATAAATATGCAAAAGTCGGCTGGCAGGTCAATGAGCTCTTTATGGATGACGACGCCCTGATGGAAAAGATCGAGCGCGTCTGTGTCCAGAAGGACATCCTCCTGACCCACCTCTACCACCGCGATCCCATCGACAAGAAGGAACTGCTGGAGACGATCCACTCCTACAGGGACATGGTCGCCCCCTATGTCGGCAATGTGGGCGAGTACCTGGACCAGGCCGTCCGGGAGGACAAGACCATCCTGCTGGAGGGCCAGCTGGGCACCCTCAAGGATCCCGACCACGGCATCTATCCCATGGTCACCTCCTCCTCCACGCTGGCCGCCTTCGGCGCGATCGGCGCGGGGCTGGCTCCCGGTCAGATCCGCCAGGTCGTCGTGGTCAACAAGGCCTATTCCTCCGCGGTCGGCGCCGGCGAGTTTGTCTCCGAGATCTTCGGGGACGAGGCGGACGAGCTCCGCAGACGCGGCGGAGACGGCGGTGAGTACGGCGCGACGACGGGCAGGCCCCGCCGCATGGGCTGGTACGACTGCGTGGCCTCCCGCTATGGCTGCCGCCTGCAGGGAGCGACCGACGTCGCCTTTACCGTCCTGGATGTCCTGGGCTACCTGGACGAGATCCCGGTCTGTGTCGCCTATGAGATCGACGGCGTCCGGACAAAGGAATTCCCCGTGACCCGCCTCCTGGCAAAGGCGAAACCCGTCTATGAGATGCTGCCCGGATGGAAGTGCGATATCCGCGGCATCAAAAAATACGAGGACCTTCCCGTGAACTGCCGCAAATATATCGAGTTCATCGAAAAGGAGATCGGTTATCCGATTACCATGGTCTCCAACGGCCCCGGCAGAGAGGACATCATTTACCGCTGAGAACGCGGAGGAAGGATCCCTCCGTTGACCTGAAAAAGAGATTGGAAAGGAACCCATGACAAATAAGGGACAGACAGGCTCCGGACCGGCCGGAGCCGGTGACAGGAAAACAGCAGGGCCCCGGGAGGGGGCGCTCCGCAGGGCGGCGGCCCTCGTGGGGATCGTCCTTCTGGCGGGCCTCTATATCGTGACCTTTGTCCTGGCGGTGGCCGGCAGTGAGAGGACGGCCGGGATGCTGCGCTTCTGCTTCGGCATGACCATCTTTGTGCCGCTCTTTGTGTGGGTCATCATGTGGTGCGCGGGGCGTCTTTTCCATAAAAAGACCATGGCCAGCCTGGACATTCTGGATTCCAATCCCGAGGAGCGCCGGCGGATGGAGGAAGCCCTTGCCCGCGAGAGCGAGGCCGGAGACAGGCAAAAAACCTGTTGACAAGGTCTTTTTGTGATGTTAATATATCGCTTGTGTCGAAAGACATTTGCATACAATCAAGCAGAGCTCTACTCTCACCCAGCGGCCTTGGCTTCTGGCGTTCATACTCGTAAGAGATCTTCAAAGACAGCCGGGCGGGCGAAGCCTGAGCTCCCGGAGGAAGAGGTCTTTGGAGGATCGCAGCGGATGAAACAGTGACAGTGGTGCTTTGCGCCACTGTTTTTTATTGCGCCAGGGCGCTTGGAGGCTATGAAAGTAAATAATAGAGACAGGGACAGAGACGATTTGTTCATCAATGAGAGAATTCGCGACAGAGAAGTCCGCGTGATTTCCGCCGACGGCGAGCAGCTGGGAATTATGTCCTCCAGGGAAGCGCTCAGACTCGCTGAGGAGGCGAATCTTGACCTGGTCAAGATTTCTCCCAACGCGAAGCCGCCCGTATGCAAGATCATTGATTACGGAAAGTACAAGTATGAAAAGACGCGCAAGGAAAAGGACGCCAAGCGCAAGCAGCATACTGTCGAGATCAAGGAGATCAGGCTTTCTCCCAACATCGACACCAATGACCTTACGACCAAGGTCAATGCCGCGAGGAAGTTCCTGACCAAGGGCAACCGGGTCAAGATCACCCTTCGTTTCCGCGGCCGTGAGATGGCGCATATGAATGCCAGCTCCCATATCCTGACGGATTTCGCGAATGCTCTGGTCGACTGTGCGGTCGTCGAGAAGGCGCCCAGGGTCGAGGGCAGGACCATGACTATGTTTTTAGCTGAAAAGCGCTGAACCGCGCGGATGCGCGCAGCTTAGGAACTGTTCGCAAATAACTTGGGATAGATGCATAGGATTTTCTTTCGAGTACAAGGAGAAAAACGTAGTCGATGCGGGCATCGGCGAGGCTTTTCGACGATGTAATCGGAAGAAAAACATGCAGAATATCACAAGTTATTAAGTAACAGTTCCTTAGTCCGCAAGATGCTGCGCGGCGGATACGGCAGGAACCTGAAAGCCTGTCCCGGATTCTGCGATTCTCCGTTTTGGAAGAACAGTTAAGATAAAGGAACAAGTAAACACGAGGCAGACGGGGAACCGTTTTTCTCTGTTCCCTGCGGGGCGCGGGGAGCTACCGGCCTGTGTGAAGAGCAAGGAGGAAAAAACAATGCCTAAAATGAAGACAAAGAGAGCCGCTGCAAAGCGTTTCAAAGCAACCGGTACCGGCAAGATCAAGAGATTCAAGGCCTACAAGCGCCACATCCTCACCAAGAAGTCCACAAAGAGGAAGAGAGATCTTCGTCAGTCCACCATTCTGGATGAGACAAACGTAAAGAACATGAGAAAGGTTATGCCTTATCTCTGATCAGGCGGACTTTTCAGGATTTTTACTGACTGACAGATCCGCGCCCTGCGCGGACAGGACCGGGCCCGGAAGACAAGAGTGAGTTCCTTTTTACAGGCAGGGAGCTTCCGGGGATTGAATAAGAATGTGAGGTATAGAAATGGCAAGGATCAAAGGCGCGATCAACGCGAAGAAAAAGCATAAGAGAGTATTAAAGCTGGCCAAGGGCTACAGGGGCGCACGCTCCAAACAGTACAGGATTGCCAAGCAGTCCGTCATGCGTGCTATGGCTTCCGCATTTGCAGGCCGCAAGCAGCGCAAGAGAGATATGCGCAAGCTGTGGATCACCCGTATCAACGCGGCAGCCAGGATCAACGGCATCTCCTA
>DGUF01000229.1:9349-12881 GCA_002394525.1 Lachnospiraceae bacterium UBA4317
TGCACGGCCTCAAGGTCGCAGGCGTCGACATCAACCGCAAGATGCTCGCTGAGCTCGCAGTCAACGATGCCGCAGGCTTCGCTGCCCTCGCTGAGATGGCCAAGGCCAACGTGTAATTCCCCTAAGTCTTATAGGATTTATGCGGATTCCCCGGCATTTGTGAGTTTTTTTCAGGCCGGGCATATATAAAACTGCTTGTCACCCTCTCTCCGGATTTCCGGGGAGAGGGTTTTTCGTCTTGTTTTGGATGGGAAGGCATGATATGTTTATTTCGGTGGTAAACTGCTTCCTCAGCGGGAACAGCCCCTCAGCGGGAACAGTCCCCCGGCCGGGAACAGACCCCTCAGCTGGAAAAAGCCCGTTTTTATGAGCAGTGGAAAAAGCAGCCTGCCTCAGCGGCGGTGCGGGTTGTCTGGGAGGGAGCGGTCTGCCGGCGCAGATACTGTCCATATGGAAAAGGAGATCAAAAAGATGAAACCTTACGCATTCGGAATCGATATCGGCGGGACGACGGTCAAGTGCGGCTTCTTCCATAATGACGGCACTTTTGTCGAAAAATGGGAGATCCCGACGCGGACGGAAAACGGCGGGGAGATGGTCCTTCCGGACATCGCCGCCTCGATCAGGGAAAAGCTCGGTACCCACGGCGTGGCTATGGACCAGGTGGAAGGGATCGGTGTCGGCGTGCCCGGTCCTGTCCTCAGGAAAAGTGTCGTCAACGGCTGTGTCAACCTGGGCTGGGGCGTGATCGACGTCAGCGAGAAGCTGGCCGGCCTCCTGGACGGGGCCAGGGTCCTTGTCGGGAACGATGCCAATGTGGCGGCTCTGGGCGAGCAGTGGCGCGGAGGCGGCGAGGGCTTTGAAAATGTGGTCATGGTCACGCTGGGCACCGGTGTCGGCGGCGGAATCATCGTCGGCGGAAAAATTCTGGAAGGCGCGCACGGCGCCGGCGGCGAGATCGGACATATGCAGATGCGCCGGGATGAGACGGCTGTCTGCGGCTGCGGCAAGAAGGGGTGTCTGGAGCAGTACGCGTCCGCGACCGGGATCGTCCGCATGTCAAAGATAGCCCTCGAGAAGGACAGCCGGGCCTCTGCCCTGCGGCAGCTGGAGGAGATCACGGCCAAAGAAATCTTTGACTGTGCAAAAGAAGGGGACGCCCTGGCCTGCGGCCTGGTCGACGACCTGGGGCAGATGCTGGGCACTGCCATGGCCAACATCGCCGTGGTGGCGGACCCGGATGTCTTTGTCATCGGCGGCGGCGTATCGAAGGCGGGGCAGATCCTGCTCGATGCCATCGAAAAGTATTACAAGCCGGCGGCCTTCCATGCCTGCCGGGAAGCCGGGATCAGGCTGGCGGGGCTTGGAAATGACGCCGGCATGTACGGGGCTGTCCGCATGGTCCTGAACCGCTGAGATTTTGCTGAAGTTCTGTTGATATTTTCGTTACAGTTCAGGCCCACCTGAAACGCGAGGCGTTTTGCGCAAAACCCGAGTTTAAAGGCGTTCAAGCGTCAACAATGCTTCGCATTGTTGTAGCGCGTTGGAATCGCTGAACGCAACGTTACATGTTCACGCCCTTTGAGGGGGCGTGAACATATTTTCTGCCGCCGGACTGGGCGGCCGGAGGGCTCCCGGGATGCTGAGTGCGTCCCGGGGGCTTTTTTTGCGGAATCCAGGTCCTTTTTGCAGGGCATGCCCCCTGGAATACAGGTCCCGGAAATCCGGGCCCTTCGAAAGGATGCCCCCGGGAATCGAGGTCCTTTTTGTAGCGCATGCCCCCGGAATGCATGCCCCGGAATCCATGTCCTTCTGCAGGGGTGCTGCTGTCTTCCCGGTATACATTCCGGGGGAATTGTTTATTCCATCCGGAAAAAGGGTCTGCTATAGTACATTTGGTCTGCCGGAGGCAGGCCGGACAGGGCTGCGGGGGCCCTGATGCTGTGACAGTGTGCTGTGACACTGCAGTGTGACACAGTCCCTGTCCCTCTGTCACACCCCTGTCATATATTTTATAGAAAAGGAAGTGGACTTCATTGAAACTGGGTGAATGGATAGCAAAATGCAGGGTTCTGATCCTGATCGTCAGCGCGCTCCTTCTGGTGCCGTCCCTGATCGGGATCGCGAAGACCAGAGTCAATTATGATCTTCTGAGTTATCTGCCGGATTCGCTGGAGACGGTGGAAGGGCAGAATATCATGGTGGATGAGTTCGGGACGGGGGCCTTCTCCATGTGTGTCATCGAGGGGCTGCCCATGAAGGACGTGCAGAAGCTGGCCGACAAATTCAAGCAGATCGACCATGTCAAGGATGTCCTCTGGTACGGGGAGGTGATGGATATCAGTGTCCCTCCCGAGATCCTGCCGGACAAGGTCCGGGACAAGTTCATCCGGGGCGACGCCCAGCTGCTGGTCGCCTTTTATGACAACACGACGTCCTCGGATGAATCCATGGGGGCGCTGACCGAGATGCGGCGGATCGCTGACGAGCACTGTTTCATCGGGGGGATGACCGGCATCGTCACGGACATCAAGGACCTCTGTATGCAGGAGCTGCCGGTCTATGTGGTGATCGCCGCTATTCTGAGCTTTTTCGTGCTGGAGCTGACGACGGAATCCTACGCGGTCCCTATCTTTTTCCTGCTGGGGATCGGGCTCTCCATCCTCTATAACCTGGGATCCAATATTTTCCTGGGGTCGATCTCCTATGTCACCCAGGCCCTGACCGCGGTCCTGCAGCTGGCGGTGACCATGGACTACTCGATCTTTCTGCTGGAGAGCTATGAGGAGAACAAGAAGCATTATCCGGACGCGCGGGACAAGGCCATGGGAATGGCCATCAGCCAGACCTTCCGGTCGGTGGTCGGCAGCTCGGTGACGACGGTCGCGGGCTTTCTGGCCCTGTGCGTCATGACCTTCGCTCTGGGCCGGGATATCGGAATCGTCATGTCCAAGGGCGTCCTGATCGGGGTCCTGTGCTGCGTGACGGTCCTGCCCTCCATGATCCTGGTCTTTGACGAGCTGATCGAGAAGACCAGACACAAGCCCCTGATCCCCAGCCTGGACAGGGTGAGTGACTTTATCATCCGCCACTACCGCCTCTGGTTGGTCGTCCTGGCGGTCATGGCCGCTCCGGCCATGTACGGCAGCAAAAATGTCGGGGTCTACTACAACATCGCCCAGTCCCTGCCGGATGATATCCTCAGCAATATAGCCAATGACAAGCTGCAGAAGACCTTCCACATGAACACCACCCATGTCATTCTCATGGACAGGGACCTGGACAGCCGGGTCAAGCGGGAGATCTTTGAGGAGGTCGGCAAGGTGGACGGCGTCAAGTTCACCATGGACCTGTCCTCCATGGTCGGGCCCCTGCTGCCGGAGGAGCTGATCCCGTCCCAGGTCAAGGACATGATGCAGAGCGACCGGCATGAGATGGGCATGGTGGTCTCCAAGTATACGGAGGCGACGCCGGAGGTCAACGCCCAGATCGCCCAGATCGACAAGATCGTCAAGTCCAGGGATCCGCATGC
>DGUF01000109.1:0-4540 GCA_002394525.1 Lachnospiraceae bacterium UBA4317
ACGACATTCATGATCGTTGCCTTGTTGACGGACGCGCCTCCGATCAGGATGGCGGATACGGCCGGAAGGGCCATGTAGAAGGGCGCCATGTAGAGCTGGATAAAGCCGAAGCCCTGCTCATAGACCAGGATCCCGATCGCTGCCAGCCAGGTCGACATGATTACGGACAGCATGCGGATGCCGTCCACGTTGATGCCGGCCGCCCGGGCAAAGACGGGGTTGGATCCGACGGCTGTCATGGCCGTGCCCGTCTTCGTGTGCAGAAAGGCCCAGATGCCGAAGGCCAGCAGGGCAAAAAAGAGGATGGTCCCGGTCGGGATCGAGATGTTGCCGATCTTGATCTGCAGGATCCCGGCCAGGGCCTGGTTGAAGTAGCCCTCCAGGGAGATCGTTGTACGCAGGCCCTTTCCGGACAGGCCCCAGACCATATTGGCGCTGCGGTAAGGGAGCAGCAGCCACATCATGCACATAAAGGAGACCGACGAAAAGCCGACATAGGTCGCGATCATCATCTCCCCGCCCTTGATCTTGTTGAGGAGCCAGCCGTAGACAGCGCCCAGGATCAGGGCAAAGGGGGTGGCGATCAGGATTGCCATCAGAAAGGACAGTCTCCCGGTAAAGCCGAGTTCGATCGAGAGGGTCGCCCCCAGAAGTCCCGAGATGATTCCCAGCGGGAGTCCGAAATTGAGGCCGCAGCCGGAGTGCACCATGGGCACCATGGCCAGGACCAGGATCCCGTTCCAGCTGAAACGGTTGATGATATTGGAGATCTGGGTCGGCAGGTCCGCCCCGACAAAGGGCGCCATGATCAGCAGGAGCAGCAGAAAGCCCGTGATGATCAGGCGGGGGACGCCGAAGGATCTCAGCGATTCCGTTATTTTTTCTTTCATGTATACCTCCTGTGCCGGAGCGTCTGCCGCGCCGGCACTGCCGCAGAGTGATCTGCAGCGTGACCTGCAATGTGATACTGATCCGAAGCGCCTGCAGCGCAGGCGCCGCACAGAGAGAATGCCCCGTGCAGAAAGACCTGCAGGGGATTCTCAGATCACATTCTTCAGCATCAGCGATCCGAACTCCTCCACCGGCTCTGACGCGGGCAGGATGCCTGAGATCCTGCCGCCGGATACGACGGCGATTCGGTCGCAGGTCGACCGCAGCTCCTCCAGCTCGGAGGAGACCATGATGACTGTGACGCCTTTTTCGCGGTTGAACTTTTTGAGGGCTTCCAGGACCAGGGCCTTGGCGCCCACGTCGATGCCGCGGGTCGGCTCGGAGACGAAGAGGACCCGGGGCTCCAGGGCAAAGGCCTTGGCCAGGCAGATCTTCTGCTGGTTGCCTCCCGAGAGCTCTCTGGCCTTTTGTTTGGACCCGGTACACTTGATCTGCAGGTCGCGGATATATTTTTCCGTCACTTCGCGGATGGCTTTTTCATCCCTCCATTTGATCAGGCCGCCCAGGTAGTTCTTTAAAAACCTGTTCTGGATCTGCATGGCCGGAAAGGCGACGTTCCACTCCAGGGATTCATCCAGGAGCAGGCCGACGCCGCGCCGGTCCTCCGACACAAAGGCAAAGGAGGAATCCAGGCATTTGCGGGGGTCGTTGAGAGGGATCTCCTTTCCCTCGAATTCCACGCGGCCGCCCGCCTCATACAGGCCCATGATGCCGTTGGGGATGCCGAGCTTGCCCTGGCCAGCCAGGCCGCCGATCCCCAGGATCTCGCCCTCTCTGACCTCCAGGTTGACATTTCTGACCGTCTCCCCGGGCATATCGACCCAGAGCTTTTCGATCTTCAGGACCGTCCTGGCATCCTTATTTTCCTCCCGGCGGCCCTGCGTCTTCTTTTTGTCCGACTCACTGCCGGTCCGGCCCATCATCCAGTGGGTGATCTCCTGCACATTGGTCTGCGCGGCCGGGACCTCCCTGACCAGGACGCCGTCCCTCATGACCGCGACCGTGTCGCAGACCGACAGGATCTCCTGCAGCCGGTGGGTGATAAAGATGACAGAGATCCCGCGGGCTGACATGCCCCGGATGGATTCCAGCAGGGCCTCGGCCTCTCGCTCCGTCAGGACCGCGGTGGGCTCATCCAGGATCAGCAGACGCAGCTGGTCCTTGGACAGCTCGCGCGCGATCTCGGTAAACTGCTTGTGGCCGACGGGCATGGAGCTGATGACCATGTTGCGGTCGATGGAGACGCCCATTTTTTCAATGGCCTTCTGTGCGGTCTGATCCATCTGTCTGCGGTCGATCGTATCGAGCCTGTCCCCGAAGATCTCCGCCAGAAGGTTTGGCTTTTTGGATTCGCGGTTGAGGACGATATTTTCCTGGGCCGTAAAGCCCGGGATCAGGGAAAACTCCTGATGGACCATACCGATCCCCGCGGCGATCGCGTCAAAGGGGGAGGAGAAGCTGACCTTTTCACCATCCAGCAGAATGTCCCCTCCATAGCCTCCTGTCGCGGCAATGTCAGCGGCTCCGAAGAGGATCTTCATAAGCGTTGATTTGCCCGCTCCGTTTTCACCGACCAGTCCCAGCACCTGCCCGGCCTCCAGCTTCAGATTGATATCCGTCAGCACCTGGTTGCCGAAAAAGTCCTTTTTGATATTCCGCATCTCAAGGAGCGGTGCTTTGTTTTCATTCATTCCAGTCCTACCTCCGGTGGCCCGGCGCCCGGTCTGTTTTCCGGCGCGGAGACACCTTTTTTCATTCAGGACCCGCCTGCGGGTCCCGCGCATGCCCCAAAGGCATGTTGACAGTTCATCGCGTTCATGTGTTATCCGGATAAAGTCCGCCTGACCAGTAAGGCGAGGAGAAAAGCTTTCCCCTCGCCGGACTGTCACTTCTTTACTTTACAGCTGGCACCCGCGCTTTCCGCGGGCGCATCGCGATGCTGTAACCACGCATTTTCAGGCTTTACAATTCAGGTTCTTGATCACTTGACTGTAAAATACTTCTCAGGGACTTCAACCTTTGTGGCTTCCATGTAATGTCCGGGATTGCCCATGATATAGGTATCCTGGTAGATCAGGAAGGTGTTGTCCGCCTTGACGCCGGTATCGACATTGGTGTAGTTGGAGCCGTTCCACTCCGCGCCGGGGGAGAAGACTCCATAGGCCGCGGAGATGGCGTCGATATCGCAGAGCTCGCTCTTGCCCATGATGACGTTCCTGGCATGCTCGGCAAGACCCGCTGAGACCGTGTAGCCGTAGGAATAAGCCCAGGTTCCGAAGCGGCCTTCACCGCCGTTCTCGACGACTGCCTGCTCGACCTTGGCCAGGATCTTCTGGAAATCACCTGCCTCCTCGGTCAGATCCAGGCCCAGAGCGCCGGGATAGCCCATCAGAGGGGAGGGAAGGTCGGCCTCGATGAAGTAGCCGCCGTACTTGAGCAGCTGCTTGAGCAGGGGCTCGGTGTGGGCATCGTTGGTGCAGAAGTAGGCGGAATTGGTGCCGTACTTGTCGATCCACTCCGGCACATGCTCCAGGATATAGGCCTGGGCACCGGGAACGCCGACATCGGTGGTGGGATCGGGAGCCGTCTCCATCTCAAACTTCATGCCGAACTCTTTGCAGGCCTCTTTCATGATGGCCACGCGGCGGCTCATCGTCTCATAGGACAGATGGCGGGGGAAGGAAATGTGGACGAAGGTGTCGCAACCCAGGTCGTGAGCGGTCTTGATCATCAGATAGCCGCGGGCCACGAAGTCGTTGTTGACGACCAGGTCTGCAGCCGACCCGATCTCGGGGAGGTCTTCGTGGGACTCGCCCGCGATGCAGATGATGTCAGGCCTCTTCTCCTTGATCTGCCGGAAGGCCTCTGTCGTGCCGGGGATCGCCTGGTTGACGATGATGGCCTTCATCTTGGGGTCATCCGCCAGGTTGACGATGGTCTGGATCGTGGTCTCCAGCTCCTCGGTGAAGTTGTCGGGATAGATGGCCAGGATCACATTCTCCTCGCCGTACTTTGCCTGGAAGGCCTCGGCGCCGCGCCTGTCATCCTCGGACTGGGAGACAGAACCCGTGACGATACCGATGTGGAAATCCTCATCCACTGCAGCGCCCTCATCTGCCGGAGCCGCATCCGCCGATGCCTCCGCAGTTGCTGCTGCGTCTGCCGCCGGAGCTGTGTCCGTGCTCTCAATCTTTGCGCCGCCGGAATTGCCGCCGCAGGCTGCCAGCGACAGGACCATGGCTGCTCCGAGAAGAATACTGATCAGTTTCTTTCTCATAACGTCCTCCTTGAAAAACAGTGAAGTGTTACTAACGGACCATACTTTCACAGGATTATATTTATGCAAAACTGATATTTTTCGCTTTGCTATCGTTATTTTTAATAAACATATACCGCTATAAGGATGGTCGTTTAGGCTATATTATACATTCACTGGTCTCAGAGGTCAATTCCGTCTTAAAAACCGGGACTCTTCTGTCCTGAAAAAACGTGGCCGGAAGGCATAAAAAAAGCCGGCCCGGAATCATCCGGGCCGGCCGGGTGTGACGAGGGAGTGCGGCAAGGGGGTGTGACAAGGGGGTGTGACAAG
>DGUF01000109.1:4656-8177 GCA_002394525.1 Lachnospiraceae bacterium UBA4317
TCACACCTGTCCCCTTGTCACACCTCCTTTGTCACATGCCGACTTCAGTCTTCCCTGTCGAGGACCAGATCCACGACAGAGTCCAGTGGAATCTCCATCCCCCGCTCCAGCAGCAGAAGGCGTCTGTAATCGTCGATCCACTGGACTCTGCCGGAGACAGTGACATAGGAACCGCCCTGCTTTTTTTCATCGGGCCGGAAAAAGCTGACATGGATCAGCGGTCCGCTCTCCCCCGGCCCTCCGTCCCTGCCTTTTTCCCGCAGAAGGCCGCGGACCTGCATCAGGACGCTGTCCAGCTCCTCCAGCCGGTCCTGGTCCATGAGGATCCGGTCCTGTGTCAGGCGGGCGGTCTCGCGAATGGCTGCGCCATGGCCAGTCAGGGCGGCAAAGGGCGCGAACTGGGCGGCCCGGTCCTGCAGAGGCATCTGCGGGTGTTTTTTTGAGACGTGGCGGGGCAGGTTGATAATGTCTTCATACTGGTCCTGCATCATGCCCTGTTTCCTCCTGTACTCCGGCTGCGGTTCCGCATCATGCCCTGTGTCCTCCTGTACTCCGGCTGCGGTTCCGCATCATGCCTTGTGTCCTCCTATGCTCTGGTTGCGGTCCCGCATGGTCGCGCCCTCCTGCAGGCTGGTCCCCTTGAGGATGGCATTTTTGCCGAATTTGCTCCGGATCTCCAGCATGGCCTCCTGGAGTCTGCGCTCCTTTTCCATGGCGGCCTGCTCGCGCTTTTCCTCTTCTTCCCTGGCCTCGTAATCCGTAAAGAGGTCGAGCTGCTCCCATTTTCCGAGGGCTTCCTGCCCTTCCCTGCTGTCCGGCAGGTCCGGATCCTGGGAAAAACCTCCCCCTCCCCGCGTCTGCGCGGGATGTCTGCGGTCCGGGCTCCCGGCGGGATCCGAAGGGATCCCCTCTAAGGCCGCAGAGTCTGCCCTGTGCCCTCTTCGTCCTCCGTTCCAGGAGGGAACACCCTCAAAGGCCGCAGCTCTCCGTCCTGTGGTCCCTGCCGGTTCCTCATGCTCCTTCCGGACCGTCACATGGTTGGTGTTGAGATAGATCCTGCGCACGAGCAGGCCCGGGTCTACGATCTGGTCGTAGAGGTCCAGCACGGCCCGGACGATCCTGTCCGCCGAGGAGGTCGGACCGGGCAGGTTTGCGGTGCCGTGGGCGGCCTTGGGAACCCTGCGCCCGTAGCGGTCGGTGTGGACCGGGCCCCTGTAGGCCCTGCGCCTGGCCGGATCCGAGAGATTTTCAATGTCATAGCCGACGGTCAGGACCATCTGGTCTGTCAGAAGCTGCTTTTCCACCAGGTCCAGGGCGGCCGCCTCGGCCATCTCCCGCACCACGATCCGGGCTCCCGCCGCCTCATAGGGGCAGGTCAGGACCTGGCCGGAGGAAAAGGACCTGGCCTGCGGGGTGTAGGAATGGATCAGTTCCATGGTGCAGAGCTCCCAGCCCCAGGCGTGGTCGATGAGGAGCTCCGCGTTGACACCGAAAAGAGAATACAGAAGGTCCTCATCCTGCACGGAGCAGCGGGCCACATCCCCCATGGTAAAGATCCCGTGCCTGGCAAGCCTGTCTGC
Organism: Lachnospiraceae bacterium UBA4317; assembly: GCA_002394525.1. The sequence continues at coordinate 6,237 of DGUF01000109.1, forward strand.
ATAGCCCCTGCCGACGCGCCAGAAATCCGTGATCGGACGGTGTCCCCAGAGCTTTTTCCGGTAGCTCATCTCGTCCAGCTGCGCGATCCGGACCCCGTCCGCGTCGGGGGCGATGTGCTTGGCCTCCACATCCATGGCAATCTTGGCCAGATAGAGGTTGGTCCCAATTCCGGCCGTCGCCGTGATCCCCGTCTCCTTCAGGACCGCGCGGACCATGTCCATGGCCAGGTCGTGGGCGCTTTTCCCGTAGAGGGGCAGATACTTTGTGGCATCGATAAAGACCTCGTCGATGGAATAGACGTGCATGTCCTCCGGCGCTATAAAGCGAAGGTAGATCTCATAGATCTTTGTGCTCCATTCGATGTAAAAGGACATGCGGGGAACCGCGACCAGATAATCCGCCTCCAGGGACGGGTCCGCCGCCAGGTCCGGGGCAGACGAGGACTTTCCCGAAAAAACCGCCCCCGGACCGAGCCTCCTCTTCCGCTCGCGGTTGACCTCCTTCATCCTCTGGACCACCTCAAAGAGCCTGGCCCTCCCCGGGATCCCATAGGCCTTGAGGGACGGGGAGACGGCCAGGCAGATGGTTTTTTCCGTCCGGGAGGCATCCGCCACGACCAGATTGGTCGTCAGCGGATCCAGTCCCAGGTCCATACATTCTACCGAGGCGTAAAAGGATTTGAGGTCGATCGCGATATAGGTCCTTTGATCAGTTTCGTTCATTGCTTCAATATATATTCCTTGAGTTCGCTGTAGATCTTGTCCGGCTCGGGAGGACATCCCATGATGCAGGTTTCAAAATCCTTTGTGCAGCGGCCGATGCCCAGCTTCCCGGTCTTTCCCTGCATACCCTGGCCGATGCCGATCCGGTCCTGCAGCCTGTCCAGAAGTCCCTCCTCCTGGAGCTGGTTCAGGGCATGGACCAGGTTCCCGTAACAGGCGCTGCAGGAATCCACCTCCTCCACGGCATAGGACACCTCCAGGATCCGGTCCGTGCGGGGCAGCTCCTCCTCCTCGCTCTCCCCGTTCAGCCGGATGATCTCGGCTGTGGACAGGTCAGTGCTGCCGACTCCCAGGCGCTCCGCCATGCGGACATAGGGCACCTCGTCGACCGAATACTGCATCAGATGGCAGGCGTAGCTGTCCACCAGGACGGGGTCTGTCGCCGCCATCACGCAGTTGCGCACGACGGGGTTGCCCCCCTCTTCGAAATCCAGGTCCCCGCAGATGTGGTCGACCACGATGAAATCCTGATGGATACCGGTCTGCAGATGGGCGATCGGCTTGTGCAGCCCCATGCGGTGGAAGCGGCTCTTCTCACTGTTGGGCAGAAGGCCCTTCATATTTTTCAGGGCGCAGGTCATCTTTGTCTGACAGTGCCCCTTCATGACCGGGACATTGATCAGGAAATCGATCCGGTCCACGACATTGGTGATATTGAGCTTCATGCCGGCGCAGTCGACCGCGTGAGACTTTTCCTTCTGCGTGTCGACAAGGGGGACGCCGTATTTTTTCGAGAGGGCATTGTAGCCGCAGTAATCAAAGGCCAGGACCGTCCGGTCCCCCACCCAGGATCCCTCCGCGACCACCAGGTTCCGGAAATCCCGCTCCTGCAGATACTCGATGATCCCCGCGACCACCTCCGGATGCGTCGTCCCGCCAAACTCGGCCGGAGAAGCCACGACCAGATTGGGCTTGATCCCAATCCTGGCCTTCCGGTCCCCGATCCGGCCCGCCAGGTCCGCCGCCGCCAGAACCTTCTTGGTCATCTCCTTATAATCCGTGCCGTAGATCTTCCAGATCCTGCGGCTGTCCTGATCCATCTTCTTTTCCAGAGACATATCCTGTTTCCTCTCTTTTCTCCGGTGATCCATTGTGAGTCATTGGGGACGTTTCTATCCGACTCATTTTTCATGAGCAATTCGGAACGCTTTTATCCGG
>DGUF01000109.1:8219-12468 GCA_002394525.1 Lachnospiraceae bacterium UBA4317
GCTTTTATCCGGCTTATATTTTCTGTCAGAATCCCACCGCCCCTGTGAAATTGCTGCCCAGAGGGATCCTGGCAATCAGGTCAATGATGAACAGGATCAGGACCAGCCAGAAGCTCAAGTTATGGATCCTGCTGTCATCATACCGGTCCTGGATCCTGGTCAGAAAAGGCTGTACGATAAAGACCCCTGCCAGGATCAGAAAGCCGAACATGAGATCCGGCTTGAGGGCGATCCTGCCCTGGAAATTCATGAAATACCCTCTGTAATCCCATAAAAATTCCCCGATCAGGGCCTCCATCAGATAACTGGCGATCAGCTCCGCCACGACGGCCACGGCCACTCCGAAGGCGAAGACCAGCCAGGGGTTCCTGATCCTGAACCTTTTCAGGAGCTCCAGGATGATGATCATGCCGAATCCATAGATGGGAAGCCATGGACCGAACAGAAAGCCCCGGTTGATAAAGCCCATGTTCTGCTCGATCAGCCCGCACCAGATCACTTCGTAGAGCCAGCCCGAAAGACTGAAGACCAGAAAGCATTCCATATAGTTTCGAAATGTTCTGTAATACTTCATTCCCTGTCCGCCTCCCTTCTCAAATATCCCGCAGCTGATACTCTGTCCTTTATCAGTTGTTTACGCCCTCGGCCGGGCGTGACCTGCAGCCTTTATTATAAGCCAATTCCCCGAAGCGGGAAAGAGGCTTGACTTTTTCCCCGCTCTCCATAACAATGTATTGATTGTGAAAATAAATAGAAAAACAATCCAATCAATTCAGGAGGTCACAGACAGAATGTTCAACACAGGAAAAGACAGCACAGACAAGAGCTTCAGAGACTCCCTTCTGGACCGCTTTCTCAGATATATCCAGATCGACACAGTATCGATCGACGATCAGGAGACCGTCCCCTCCTCCCCGGAGCAGTGGACCTTTGCCAATATGCTGGTGGAGGACCTGCATAAGCTGGGGATCGGGGATGCCTTTGTGGACCGGCACTGCACCGTATACGCCCATATCCCCGCCACGCCCGGCATGGAGGACCGCCCGGTCCTGGGTCTGATCGCCCACATGGATACCGTGGAGAACGGACACGGCATCCGCCCCCGGGTCATCGAAAACTACGATGGCGAGGACGTCCGGCTCAAGAGCGGCCTTCAGCTCACGGCAAAGGACTTTCCCGGCCTGCCCGCCCTGCGGGGCCGGACCCTGATCGTCTCCGACGGGACCACCATCCTGGGGGCCGATGACAAGGCCGGCCTGACGGCCATCATGGGTCTGGCTGAGCTCCTGATGAAAAACGACTCCCTGCTCTCATCCGGCGCGGACAAACCCGCGCAGTCCGGAAAGACTGACCTCCTTCCGGACTGGAATGAGATCTTCCCCCACGGCAGGATCTGCATCGCCTTTACTCCCGACGAGGAGGTCGGCACCGGCGTCCTCAAATTTGACCTCGGTGCCTTCGGGGCCGACTATGCGGTCACCGTGGACGGCGGAGAAGAGAACATTATCGAGGCCGAGAACTTCTACGCCTGCTCGGCGGACATCACCGCCCGCGGCGTTCAGGCCCATCCCGGCTCTGCCAAAGGCATCATGATCAACGCCGCCGCGGCCCTCGCGAAATTCCACACCCTCCTCCCCGCGGACGAGGTCCCCGAACAGACCGAAGACCGGCAGGGCTTCTACCACCTCCTCGAACTGTCCGGAGACGTGGAAAATGCCTCCGCCCACTACATTATCCGCGACTTCGACCCGGACAGCTTCGAACACCGCAAACAGACCATACGCGAGACTGTCTCCGCCGTCAACAGGACCCTGGGCAGAGAAGTCCTGACCGCCCAGATCAAAGATTCCTACCGCAACATGGCGGAGATCATGAAAAACCACCCCGGCTTCCTCAGAGAAATCGAGGAAGCCATCCGCAGAGCCGGCATGCAGCCCTCCTACCTCCCCATCCGCGGAGGCACCGACGGCGCCCGCCTGACCTTCCAGGGCCTCCCCTGCCCCAATCTCGGAGCCGGAGCCTACGGCTTCCACGGCCTGACCGAACACTGCACCGCGGAAGGCATGGAAAATGCCGCCCGCATCCTGCTCTCCCTGATCAGGATCTTTGCTGAGAAAAACAACTGAGACTTTGAAGCCTTTTACCGGATTCACTTTTCAGGTATAATGTGACTTATCGGAAGCGCGAAGCGCTTCCGGCGGATTTTGCGGAGCAAAAGACGCTGGCGCGGGAGCGCCAATAAGTCAGCGAACAAAAATGCGTCGCATTTTAAATGCTTCACATTTTCAGATACAGAGCATTTTTGCGAGCCATTTCCATGGTGTATTGCCAAACCCGGCATCGGAAACACTTTGTGTTTCCGGCGGATTTTGCGGAGCAAAAGACGCTGGCGCAGGATAATTTTGGACCTGACGACAGGGGATTTCGAATGGATATACTGAACAGACACCACAGCGGACGAAAAAAAAGCAAAAACAAAAAGAAGGCCTCTCCGGCCTCCAAACGCTCTTCAGCTCTTTTCAAGCAGCAGTCCGCATCCGCCCCCGGCGGATCCACACCCGCGCCTTCCACCTCCGGTGGAACCACACCCGCACCCTCCGCTCCCGGAGGCAGCGGTCTGTTTGACTACAACAGCTCCGCCACCCTGGAACTGGACGCGGAAGCTTTTTATGACATCCCGATCGACGCCAACCTTCTGGACGAATGGTTCCTGCCGGATCCGGAGGATACAGATGATCCCTCCTCAGAGGAGACCGCTCCCCTCTCCGCTCCCGGCAAAACATCCGCCTCTGCGGCAGTTCCTCAACGTGCCGCGGCCCCCTCTCCCGCCCGGACATACCAGACACCTGCTAAGGAAAACAATCCCCGGACTTCTTCCTACACCGGCAGCAGTCCGTCAGCTTCTCCGGACGATGCGGGACATACAGCCGTCTATTTTTCTCCCCTGATCCACACCGAATCCGCAGGAAAAGATCACCGGCCCGGCCCGGAGCTCACAACACAAGCCAGAACCTCTGCCAATCCTGACATAATTTCCGGATCCCATAGGGACAGGACACCGGACCAGACGCCCGGCATGCACAGGGGCACGGATACAGGCAAGGCCGCCGATACGCACCGAAGCACGGATACAGACCAGGCTGCCGATACGCACCGAAGCACGGATACAGACCAGCCCGCCGGTACACACCGAAACACAGATACAGACCGGACCGACCGTCCAGCGTCGGAGTCTGCAAACACAGCCCCAGCGTCTTCCTCTCAGCAGAAGCGCACGCCTTCCCCTGACCAGGCTCAGGATCCTGCCGCTTCCTCCACCGCTCCTGCCCGACCAAAAGCTCCGGCTCAGGCCGTCAGCCGTCCCCATACCCCTGTGCGGATGGCGCAGGCTGCCCGGTCCGGACCGGAAAACCTGCTTGATCTGGTCGTGACCATTGCGGGCATCGCGCTCTGCATTTTCGCAGTCCTCTATTTTCACATAAGGCTGGCGGGAAAAGAGCCACTGACAGGTACTGGAACCGGCGCCATCCAGTCTCCCTGCTGCGAGAGTGTCATCTGTGATTCCGGAGCTCCCGGGCATGATGAAACTGTCAGCTGTGTTTCCCGGATCCATTTGCAGGAAGAAACTGTCAGCTGCGATCCAGGAGCTTCCGCTCCCGGTCAGACTGCATTATTTTTATAATCGTTTTTTAAATCAAACAGCTGTGCCCGGACTCAGGATCGCCGGGCACAGCTGTTTTTTTCACGATATCTGTGTTGAGGAGGCACAGAATATTGATTCGTTTAAAAATCTGACAGAATCAGGACCCACTTGAATCAGGATCCCAGTTAAATCAGAGACTAATGAGAATCGGAAATCCGATGTTATCAGAAATCTGATCAAATCAGAAATCCAAATTAAATCAGAAGTCTACTTCTGTGTCGTAGTAGCAGCACTTAAGCAGCTTTTCCATCTCCTCCTGAGAAGGCTGACGGGGGTTGGACCCTGTACATGCATCGAGGATCGCGTTGGCGGCGATGGAAGGAAGTCTCTCGAGGAAGACATTCTCCGGGACAAAGCCCTGCTCGCAGGGGAAGCTGTCCTTGCCGTATTTGCCGATGCAGTGAGGGATATTCATGTCGTCGTTCATGCCGCGGACATAGTCGATCAGCTTCCTGACCTTGTCATCCTCGGTGGTCCCGCCCAGGTGCATGTAGTCCGCGATCACGGCATAGCGCTGCTTTGCGGTCTCATCCTTGGCGTTGAAGG
>DGUF01000109.1:12531-15978 GCA_002394525.1 Lachnospiraceae bacterium UBA4317
TGGCGTTGAAGGCGATGACCTTGGGAAGGTACATGGCATTGGCCGCGCCGTGGATGATGTGGGCGCCGTAATCGGCAAAGATCGCGCCGGTCTTATGAGCCATGGAGTGGACGATGCCGAGCAGTCCGTTGGAGAAAGCCATGCCGGCCATGCACTGGGCATCATGCATCTTGTCGCGGGCATCCATATCCTCGCCATAGGATTTGACCAGGTTCTCCTGGATCATCTCGATGGCATGGATCGCAAGTCCGTCCGTATAAGGGCTTCTGGCTGTGGAGACATAGGCCTCGATCGCGTGAGTCAGCGCGTCCATACCAGTGTGGGCGACCAGCTTGACGGGCATGGTATGAGCCAGCTCGGGATCAACGATAGCCACATCGGGTGTGATCTCGAAATCAGCCAGCGGATACTTAATGCCTTTTTCATAATCCGTGATGATGGAGAAGGCAGTGACCTCGGTCGCTGTGCCGGAAGTGGAAGAGATCGCGCAGAAATGCGCTTTTTTCCTGAGCTGGGGGATTCCGAAAACCTTGCACATCTCCTCAAAGGTGATCTCAGGATACTCGTATTTGATCCACATCGCCTTTGCGGCATCGATGGGAGAACCTCCGCCGATCGCAACGATCCAGTCGGGCTCAAACTCCAGCATCTCCTTTGCTCCCCGCATGACAGTATCCACGGAGGGATCCGGTTCGATGCCCTCAAAGATCCTGACTTCCATCCCTGCTTCCTGCAGATACTGCTCCGCTCGGGCCAGGAAGCCGAAGCGCTTCATGGAGCCGCCGCCGACACAGATAATGGCCTTTTTCCCCTGCAGCCCCTTGAGAGCTTCCAGAGCATTTTTTCCATGATATACATCTCTGGGTAATGTGAATCTCTGCATTCTATACTCCTTTCCTGAAATAAAAAACTGTCTCCGGCTCTGCCCTCTCAGCTTTCAGGGAACGTCGATCCGGAAAAATACAGGTACTGCGTCCTAACCGGCGCAGGATCCGCGAAACACATCCTTGCATCCGCCTGTTAATAAAATATCACACTCCCGGTAATTTATCCATACAAAATTGTTGAACAATTGAATAAGTTGGTCATTTGCTCCGCCTCTCTGCCACTTATGTTCTATCCTCCTGATTTCTCCTGTCCCAAACCTTCCAGTTCAGACCCTCCCCGATTCGAGACGGTTTTGCGTGAGATTTCACATAAAAACTCAGGCTGAATTACCGTTTTTTTCCGGGAACATCGGAAATCAGAGTAGAACCACCCGCAGATTATGTTTATAATGGGAACGGCAAAAAACTGACGACAATTATACCTGATCACAAGGGCATCAGGCAGGGAGGAACGCCTCCTCTTTGCCGTCGGCGCCATAAGGAGCCGGAAATGCCCATGTGATCAGCAATGGAGAAGGAATCAACCCATGACACAGCAAAGCCTTAATGACTTGAACCATAAAAAAAAGAAACAGGGAAGCCTCCACCCGACCCTTCCGGCCTCTGCTGGTCCTGAAGCTTACGAGGATGAAATAAACAGAGCCATGCCGGAGGAACGCCCGGTCTCTGCCGTCCTGCCTGAAAGCAGCCCTGACGACACACGCTCTCCCATGGGGACCGGGTCCCCGGAAACCGCCGTCCGAGGATTTTCGCAGTCCTCCCTGGATCCCCAGTCAACCGCTTCCCGCACATTTTCGCAGCCCTCCCCGGACGCCGCTGCCCATGGGGTTTCGCAGTCCTCCGCAGACACCACTGCCCGCGGGGTTTCGCAGTCCTCCCTGGACGCCGCTGCCCATGGGGTTTCGCAGTCCTCCGCGGACACCGCCTCCCGCAGGTTTTCACAGTCCTCCCTGGACCCCCAGCCACCCGCTGCGGCTTCCGCCCTTACGGACCCCGAAACGGCGCCGGTGTCTCCTGACTCCTCCGCCCTCTCCGGGCTCGCACATGCTTCGGCCCGCGAGGAGGACCACTCCCCTTCCAGGAGCGGACCTGCTCCGGCACACGCAGAAGACCAGGCTGAGATGCCCGCTTCCTCCGGCCGGACTCAAACTCCTGCCGGCAGCCACAGGTCCCGCGGTGAAGAACCACGGTCCTACACCGGCGGCCCCGGGTCCTCTGCCCGCAGCAAGCTGATCAGGGTCATGATCACACTCGCAGTGACAGCCGCCTGCTTTGTGATCATCCTCTATTCCTACAGGCGCCTGTCAGACCCGGACCACGATTCCGGTTTTCTTTCGGGCCTGCTCGAGAACCTCAGGGGATCCGGTTCCCACGACCCTTTCACAGAAAACAGCGATGACGAAGAGGCTGCCGGCACAGATCCAGCCGATGCCCCTTATGTGACGGATGATGCCGCTGACCAGACGGACCAGGAGGAAACGGACTGGTCCGGGGAAGATCCTGAGGAGGACTCCTACGATGACAGCCGGGACCCTTCCGGGGAGGACGAGATCCTTCCCGAAGATGAGGAGGACTATGGCGGGGACAATGATCCTGAATATGACAATGGTTCCGACGAAGATAATGATTCTGATGAAGAGGAAATAAGTCCGGACGTGGATGAAAAGAAGGCGCAGGAGGAGGAAGGCTCCGGAGATGAGGGAGAATATGAAGATCCCGGCCCGGATGACCAGATCCCCGGTACAGATGACCTCCAGGACATCAGTCAGGATGAAGGATCAGAAAACGACGGCAGCACCGGCAGCGAGGAAGACAGCAGCGCTGCTGACCAGGAAAGCGGTCAGGAAAGCGGCGGCGACACCGAAGAAGAATGACCGGAACCGTTTCCCGAAAAGCGATACACCACCATCAGGAAAAGGAAAAAATAATGAGAACTCTGGATGACGTGAGAAATTTTTTTGAGGCCGACGTCTACGCGACCGGGACGACCGGGATCCGGATCGAGGACGCCCGCCCCGGATACGCAAGGGTGACTCTGGACCTGGACCAGAGACACATGAATGCCGCCAACAGGGTCATGGGCGCGGTCTACTACACCATGGCGGACTTCGCCTTCGCCGTGGCCAACAACTACGACATGGAAAAGGGGATCACGGTCACCCTCTCAAGCCAGATCAACTTTATGGGCGCCGCCCGGGGCAGACAGCTCATTGCGGAAGCCAGAGTCCTAAAAGACGGAAAGAACACCAGCTTCTACTCCATCGATGTGACCGATGAGCTTGGCACGCAGATCGCGGCAGTCTCCTCCAACGGATTTCACATCCCCGGGGGAAAGTGATCTGAAGTGAACGGCGGACAAAAGCCGTGAGACAAAAAAGCCGGCGCACAAACAGGCCGGCACACAAACAGGCCGGTGCACAAAAGCCGGAAAACAAAAAAGCCGGGGGGCCTGCCAGACAACTCATTTTTTCAGAGAAAAACGAGCTGCCTGGCAGGTCCCCCGGCTCAATTGACTGACTTTGCAGTTCATCCGCCTTCCCGGTCATTCAATGATGATCGG
>DGUF01000109.1:16038-21237 GCA_002394525.1 Lachnospiraceae bacterium UBA4317
GCGATGACGATATACCTGGCGTTGTTGAACTCATACGCGCAGGTGGACAGGACGATGACGCTGTTGAGTCTGTCCAGATCGTATTTGATCTTCGGCTCGAAGGTGGACTTTTCCTCCACCTTGTGCAGGTAGGCCCGCATCTGGTCCGTAGTCTCGAAGAGGCTGTAGACCTCGTCCTTTTCCCCGGCGACATAGCCCATGATCAGGTCGAGCCGGTAGTTGCGCTCCGGGGTCAGGTACCACATGGTCGGGTGCTCGTCATAATACTCCTGCTCCGTATACTTGTGGAGCATGGCGAACATGGATCCGTCCTTCATATGATGGCCGTAGAGGATGGTGGCCGGGTCCATCTGGCCTCTCCGGTTGCGGTAGTCCTCAAAGATACAGCCCGCGAAGTTGTACTCCTTGTTGACCATATGGTGGAGGTAGAGTTCGTTGTCCTCCCCGTGCATGACCGGATAGTTGACCACGGTTTTGGGGCAGTAGATCCAGCCCGCCACATCGGGATTTTTTTTCAGGAGCTTGGCGAAGTCGACTTCGATCGGAGCGGTCTCGCCTTTTTTCTCCGCTTCTGCGCCCGCTTCTGTCCCTTTCGCTTCCGCCTTTTCCTTCACGACCTCCTCGGAAGTCCTCTTGTACTCCGAGCGTCCCTTATAGTATTCCGAAAAGATTCCATAGAGGCGGTATCCGCTGTAGAGCAGGACGCCTATGAAAAATATAAGCAGAAAATTTATGATGAATTTTTTCATAATAACACCTGTCTGCCCCGTCCGGGGCTGTCCGCCTCACGCGGTCCTCAAACGGCGCTGATCCTGTAAAGGGCCCCTGAAAAGGCGGGGATTGCAAAGGTCACAGAGCTGCCGGCGATCAGTCTGACCTCTTCCGGCTCCTCCTGTTTGCTGCCGCTCCAGCGCTCCCAGTCCGTATGCAGGACCAGCTTCCAGGCCTCGTCTTTTTGAACCTTGAAGGTCAGGAGTCTCTCGCGGGAGGAGAAATTGAACACGGCTGCCATATCGTCAGAGCAGACTGTACCGGCGGAGCAGGCCGCGGCATTTTGTCCGTGCCCGCCCGCGTTTCTGCGGATGGCAAAGACGTCATGTCCCTGGTCGTTCATGGCGATCCAGGCAAAGCCGGCCGGATCGTAGTCCTGCTGCGAGAGGGCGGCATAGTCCCGGTAGACCGCGTTGAGGCAGGTCATGTACTTGTGGAAGGAATCATGCGCGGGATAGCGGAGCAGGAAATTGTCGGGTTCCTTTGTCTCGTCCCACTCCCGGAACATGGCGATCTCATTTCCCATGAAATTGAGCTTCTTGCCGGGATGCACATACATGTACAGGTAGAGGGCGCGGGCCTGCTGGAATTTTTCCTCATAGGTCCCGAAGATCTTGTCGATGATCGTCCTCTTGCCGTGTACGACCTCATCGTGGGAGAGCGGGAGCAGGTGGCGCTCGTTATAATAATAATGCATGGAAAAGGTCAGCAGCTCCGGCCGCATGGCCCTCTCATCCGAGGTCTTCTTGAAATAGTCCAGGGTGTCATTCATCCAGCCCAGGTCCCATTTATAGTCGAATTCAAGTCCGCCCTCGTCCGCGCTCCTCGTGCAGCCGGGGAAGGAGGTACTGTCCTCGGCGATCAGCATGGCCGTCGGATGAAGGGCATGAAGTCCCCGGTTCATCTTTCTGAGGAAGTCCACCGCAGGCTCGTTTCTGCCGCGGCGCTCATCACCCATCCAGTAGATCACCCGGCTGATGGCATCCATGCGCAGACCGTCGAAGTGGTACTCCGTCAGCCAGTAATTGGCGGCGGACTGCATGAAGGAGGCCACCTCCCGGCGGGCAAAGATAAAATTGCAGCTGCCCCACTCGCTGTCCGACACGTCGCTGGCCGGATATTCATAGAGTTCGGATCCGTCGTAGCGGCGCAGGCCATAGCTGTCCACGGCAAAATGGGCGGGGACAAAATCCAGAATGGCCCCGATCCCGGCCCTGTGCAGGCGGTCGATCAGTTCCTGCAGCTGGCCGGCCGTCCCGTAGCGGGAGGTCGGGCTGAAGAAGCCCGTGCACTGGTAGCCCCAGCTGCCGTCAAAGGGATGCTCGGCCAGGGGCATGAACTCCACATGGGTGTAGTTGTTTGCCTTGACATAATCGATCAGCTGGTCCGCGATCGCCGCATAGCTGAACCATCCGTTGGGATCCGCAGCATTGGTCCTGAAGGACCCCAGATGCAGCTCATAGATGTTCAGAGGCCGGTCATAGCAGCGGGTGCGGTTCTGCATCCACTCCCCGTCCGAGAAATGAAAGGCACCGAGGTCGCGCACGATCGAGGCGAAGCCCGGCCGCAGCTCCATGCCGAAGCCGTAGGGATCGCAGTGCTCCACGCGGCCGTTTTTCCCGTAGATCACATATTTGTACATCTGCCCGGGTCTGGCATCCGGCACAAAGATCTCATAGAACTGGACGCGGGTTGACATCCGCATCTCCTCTTCCTTCCAGCCGTTGAATTCCCCGACGATGCAGACTTTGTCCGCCTGGGGCGCAAAGGTGCGGAAGACCACGCCCCCGTCCTGCGGATGTGCGCCCAGATACTGGTAGGCGTCGTAACACTCTCCCGTATAAAACTTCTGAAAATCCATTCTGTTCCCTTCTGTCTGAACCAATGAGGACTTTTAAATCGGCGATATTCTTGTGAACATCACAGTATGCTTGTGCTCCGTCACAAAGAAACGCTATCGACAGGATTTTTCACTCTTCGGTTTCCTCCGCGGTATCCGCTGTGGCGGCACTCTCCGCCGCGGCAGCTGCGGCCTCTTCACCTGTCAAGGCCTCCGCGGACTGGTCTGTCCCCGCGCTGCCGGCAAAGGCCGGCTCTTCCTGATTCTCAATCTTTTCCCGTGTATTCCAGAGCTGGTCCAGGACCTCCTGGGCATTTTCCTCTGTCACCTTAAAGATCACGCTGGAGATCTTTTTTTCCTTCTGGTTTCCTTCGACCAGGTCCTTTGCCGCCACGGCGGTCAGACCGGCCTGCTCGTAGAAGTCGGTGAAGGTGGAAGCGCTCATGAGCTTGTTGATAATGGCTGTACAGGCGTCCTCATGGGCATCTGTCCCGATGACCAGAATATCTCTGCCGACCAGCCTGTGGCGGAGCTGGACTCCGTCAGCGGCGGCCGCCGCGGCATCCTCGGAACTGCACAGCACAAGCTCCGCTTCCTTCCTGTATTCGTTGAGCATGTCCTGGGTATAGGCCGACACCTCCTCGTGGTTTGTATACTCTGTCCTTCCCAGGATCCTTAGCTCCGAGCCCAGGTCCGCGATGGTCTGAGAAAGCGTCTCCTCTGTATTCTCATCCCCGCCGATCAGGACCGCCCCGACATGGCCGTCCCCGTTAAAATCAGGGCCCCGTTCAGCCCCGCTGTAATCGTAGAGGACCGTCATCTGGCAGGCCGTCCTGTCAGCCTGGTCCGACCCGATCCACACGACGGGCATATCCAGGGCCCGCCAGCGGTCGACCTCCTCCGGGTCCGGCGAGCAGTTCACAAACACAGCCCCGGCCCCCCTCGCGGTGATCATATCCGCCAGGTCCGGGATCCTCTTGTCAGAGACCGGGGAGACGATCACAATCGAGCAGCCCTGGTCAAGGAATCCTCCGACTGTCTCCGCCTGCCTGGTCCTGCTGTCGACAAAGTCCCCGGCGATGATGTTTTCCGGCCGGAATCCCTGCAGGGTCAGCGTACTCCCAAGCTCATAGAGCAGGCGGTCATTGTCCCCGTTCTCCGTCTTCGCCAGACTGATCCCCACCAGGGTCGTTTCCGGCGTGGGCCTGGGCTCCTCCTCGGCAGCGGCGGCAGCCGTCTCTGCCTCCCGGGCAGCCTCCATGGCCTCCGACCTGTCCTCCGATGCGGATTCGGCGACGGGAGCGGCCTGCTGACTGCCGCATCCGGCCGCCAGCAGCAATGCCAGCAGGATCACTGCCACACAAGGTCTCCATTTCAATTTCTTTCCGCGCATAGGCAGCCTCCTTCAACACCGACTGATAGTAAAAAGCTATTCTATTATAGCAAGATGCACAGAAAAATGATACAGCTTTCGCGGACAGGCACATAAAAAACAGAGCTGCAGCATTCCTGCTGCAGCTCTGCTCCCGCTGTTTATCGAAAGGGGATATTCAGTATGTGATCCTCTGATGCCGGATCCTCTGATCAGTCCACGCCCTCTACAGGATAGCAGACCTTGCCGGGGTTCAGGATCAGGTTGGGGTCGAAGACCTTCTTGATGCCGAACATGAGGTCAATGGTCCTGTCGCCGAGGCAGCGGCGCATATACTCCATCTTGCCGCGGCCGATGCCGTGCTCACCGGAGACCAGGCCGCCGATCTCTGTCGCGCGCTTGTAGAGCTTGTCGAAGTACTTGTCGACGCGTTTCTTGAACTCTTCCTCCTCCAGTGTGTTGGAGCACTGGTAGATGTGGAGGTTGCCGTCGCCGGCGTGGCCGAAGCTCTTGATCTCCAGACCGCACTCTGCGCCGTAGGCCTTGGAGAAGGTCAGGAACTCAGCGATCTTGTTGATCGGGACAACGACGTCGCACTCGTCCAGAAGCTTGGTCTCGGCTTCGATCGCCTCGAGGAAACCGGAGCGGGCTGCCCATGCGTCTTTGATCTTGCTGGGTGTATCCGCGACGAGAACGTCGACAGCGCCGGCTTCAAGGACCAGCTCGCAGGCCTTCTCGACCTTGGCCATGACCTGGTCTTCATCGGTTCCGTCGAAGGTGACCAGCAGATAAGCGCCGATCTCCTGGCCGTCCAGCTCCTTGGGGAAGGTGCTCTTGCCGATGAAACGCTCGCTGGAGAGGACGATCTCTCTCTCCATGAACTCCAGAGCCTGGGGATCCAGCTGAGCCATCTTGATTTTCGGGACTGTGGAGATCGCGGTCTCCAGGTCGACGAAGGGGATGACCAGGGAGATGACAGACTTGGGAGCGGGGATGATCTTGAGAGTGAGCTCGGTGATGACACCAAGGGTACCCTCTGCACCGATCATCAGGTTGATCAGGCTGTAGCCTGTGGAGGTCTTGCTGACCTGTGCGCCGAAGTCCACGACGTCGCCGTTTGCGAGGACGACCTTCATGGCGCGGACATAGTCGCGGGTCGCGCCGTACTTGACAGCACGCATGCCGCCGGCATTGGTGGAGACGTTGCCGCCCAGGC
>DGUF01000109.1:21308-24510 GCA_002394525.1 Lachnospiraceae bacterium UBA4317
TCTCACCGGGATCCGGGGGATACAGGAGTCCCTGGCGGACGCAGTCCTCAGCGAGGTCGTTGAGCAGAACGCCGGGCTGTACGCGGACGATCATGTTCTCAAGATCATACTCGAGGATCTGGTTCATCTTCTGCGTGTCGATCATGACGCCGCCCAGGACGGCGACACTGGCGCCGACGAGGCCTGTACCTGCGCCGCGGGGGGTGACAGGGATCAGGTTGTCATTGCAGATCTTCATGACGGCGGAGATTTCCTCGGTCGTCAGAGGCTGGATCAGTACATCGGGCATTTTCTTGCCGTAGATGGGCATCTCGTCACGCATATAGTCGGGATTGATATCCTCGCCTACAAAGACGTGGCCGGGAGCTGCAGCCTTGAGCTGCTCGATGATCTCGGGGGTTACCTGGTTGTAAGTTGCCATTTACCGTTCTCCTTTCAGATGGGGGCCGTCCGGAGGCCTTATCCCTGAGCCGCCGGACGGCGGGTTGCACAACTTTTATGACTTATGAGAAAGCACCTCTAAGCATCTCTTACATCACAACGATGCCGATCATAGGGCCGACGAAGGTGATGATACCGCCGAGGATGACGAAGGCTACGACCCACTTGATGGACTGGGACATGATCTTGCTCTCATTGCCTGCCAGGCCTGCGGATGCGCATGCCAGAGCGACGTTGGAGGGAGCGATCATCTTGCCGACGCCAGCGCCGAAGGAGTTGGCCGCGCAGAGCCAGCCGGGAGCTGCGCCGATCTGTGTGGCTGCCGCGGACTGCAGGGAGCCGAACAGGATACCTGTGCTGGTACCGGAACCGGTGACGAATGCGCCCAGGACACCGACCAGCGGAGCAAACAGGGGATAGAACCTGCCTGTGATCAGGACCAGGACATCCGCGACGTCCCTGGTCATGCCGCTGTGGACCATGATACGGGCTGTTGCCAGAACGGAGCAGATGGTCAGGATGGTCTTGACGTTATTCTTGATCGTCCTGCCGAGGACACCGAAGATCTGACCGATCGAAGCGCCCTGGATGAGGCCGCCGATGATACCGGACAGGATGATCCAGATACCGGGGGTATTGACCCATGCGAAGCTGGCCATGCCGGGATCTGCGGACGGATCATAGTACTCAATACCGTTGTAGATCGGGATGCTGGACTTAAACACAGAGAGAGGCTGCTGGATGAAAGGAACCAGCTTGGAGGTGATCAGCAGCAGGATGAAGATCAGGATGAAGGGAGCCCAGGCCTTGACGCCCTCGCCCACGGTCAGATCCAGCTTCTGTCCGCCCTTGCCGACCTTGTACTCCTCGGGCACGTCGCCCTGCATGAACTTGGCTGCGAAGACGATGCAGCAGACCATGCAGATGATGGAGCCGACGATGTCGGGCAGCTCGGAACCTGCGAAGTGGGCCATGATGAAGTTCGGGATCGTGAAGGAAAGAGAAGCCAGCAGTGTGAAGGGGATCATTCCCTTGAGAGCCTTGAGGCCGCCGCCGATAACGATGACCATGAGGAAAGGAGTGATGAACTGAAGCACGAACTGGATGTTGACAGTGTTGGCGGACAGCATCATGACGTCCAGGCCGGAAGCGGTTCCCAGAGAGGTCGTAGGAACACCGACGCTGCCGAAGGCAGTGGGGGTGGTATTGACGATCAGCAGGGAGATGACAGTCGGGATGGGATCGAAGCCCATGCCGACCATGATGGCCGCGGGGATAGCGACAGCAGTGCCGAAGCCTGCCATACCTTCCATGAAGCAGCCGAAGCCCCAGCCGATGATGATGGCAAGGACACGCTTGTCAACGGAAACGCTCGTCAGCATAGCCTTGATCTTGTCCATGGCTCCGGTCTCCTGTACGAGAGCGTACACGAACAGGGCCGCAATGATGACCAGCAGAATAGGCCACAGAGCCATGCAGATACCTTCCACGATTGCGGTTGCAACGTGAGGAATGGCCATGTGCTTGTAGCCGATCGCAACAGCCGCCGCGAAGATGATGGCGATCGGACAGGCCTTGAAGCCGGGCATTTTCAGTCCGCTCAAGGCGATGATCAGCCAGATGATGGGAACCAGTCCCAGTACCAGTTTTAAGATTGCCATAAATAGATCCTCCATTTGACAGACGCCCTTCCTGTCCGGCTTTCCCACCAGTTTCTTTTTGTCTGCCGTTTCCCCCGCCGCCTGTCCCGTGACAGGCCGCTGAATGATCTGAGCAGAAACATGATGGAAAAAGATCCGGGGACCGGCGCTGCCCCCTACAAATGAATGGTAAACCTGCAGTCCCGGAGAAAGCCGACCCCCTGGCCTCTCCCTTCCGCAGTAATTCCGGAGCCGCTAATGGTCTCCGGCTCCAGTTCGTGAAAAAATCAACATTTTTCACAGAAATGTCATCAGCACACCCCTGAATCATTGGTGGTTTCGACTATATTATTTTATTCCCTGCCCCCCAAAAAAGCAATTCTGTACATGGCAAAAATTGTACGGGTTTTGGCTTTTTTCTTATACAATATATTGATATCCGCTTCCGGATTCCGCCCGATATGCTGTAGTTGTATTTATTCCCCTTTTTTATACAGGCTTTTACTTCGCGTCCGCGAGCCGGCTCTTTTCCTTTCTCCGGAAGCCCGCGGTCGTCCGGATGATCAGGCCGTCAAAGATCATATACATGGCCGGCATCAGCAGGATGACCGAGGCCATGCTGATCAGGGCGCCCCTGGACAAAAGGGTGCAGATAGATCCGATCATATCGACGCGGGAATAGACCGAGACGCCGAAGGTGGCCACAAAGAAGCTGAAGCCGCTGGTCAAGATGGACAGGATGGTGGCCTTGTGGGCGATCGAGACGGCCTCCTCCCTGGACCTGCCGGACTGGCGCTCCGCCACATAGCGGCTGGTCATCAGGATGGCATAGTCCACCGTCGCGCCCAGCTGGATGGTCCCGATGACGATGCTGGCCACAAAGGCCAGGCTGATCCCCTGGAAATACGGGACCGCCATGTTGACATTGATGGCGAACTCGATGACCAGGACCAGGATAAAAGGCAGGGAGATGGACTTGAAGACCAAGAGGATGATGACAAAGATGGCGGCCATGGACAGGAAATTGACCCTCTGGATATCCACATCGGTCGTATCCTGCAGGTCCTTCATCATGGGCGCCTCGCCGATCACCAGCGCATGCGGATCCCTGGACTTGACGA